>JBAYCO010000015.1:0-19288 GCA_041668685.1 Victivallaceae bacterium
AACCTGGCGGTCGACCACAACATGCTGGCAATGGAAGTCCTGCGCCAGACCGCCGAACGGCACGGCCTGGTCTGCCTGATGCACGAAAAACCGTTCGCAGGGATCAACGGCTCAGGAAAACACAATAACTGGTCTCTCTCATACGGCGGCACCAATCTGCTCGACCCCGGACGCGACCCGCACCAGAACGCGATTTTCCTGACGACTCTTTGCGCCATCATCCAGGCTATCGACATCCACAGCGACCTTCTCCGCAGCACCGTAGCCCACGTCGGCAATGACCACCGCCTCGGCGCCAACGAAGCGCCTCCGGCCATCATCTCGATCTTCCTGGGCGAACAGCTCTCGGATGTTATTGAGCAGATCGAAAAAGGCGGCGCCACCTCCAGCCGCAAAGCCGGACAAATGCGGATCGGCGTCGATACGCTGCCGGAACTGCCCCGCGACGCTACCGACCGCAACCGCACCAGTCCATTCGCATTCACCGGCAACAAGTTTGAGTTCCGCGCCCTCGGCTCAAGCCAGTCCTGCGCCGGTCCCAATACCGTGCTGAACACCATCGTGGCCGAAGCTCTCGACTCCATTTCCGACAAACTGGAAAAATGCACCGCGAAAAACTTCAACGCCGAACTTCAGAAAATCCTGCAAGCGATCATCAAAAAGCACAAGCGCATAATCTTCAACGGCGATAACTATTCCGAGGCCTGGCGCAAAGAAGCCGCCAAGCGCGGGTTGCCGAACACCCCGGTAACCCCGGAAGCCTTGAAAGCGATTACCGCTCCCGGCAGCATTGCCCTGCTGGAAAAATACAATGTGCTTACCGCCAAAGAGCTCAAGTCCCGCCATGAAGTATTCCTTGAAGAATATAACGGCAAGCTCCGGATTGAAGCGGAAATCGCGCTTGAGATCGCCCGCAGCATGATCATTCCCGCAGTAACCGCTGAATACAAACAGACGGTTTCCGCCATGAATGAAGCGAAAAATGCCGGAATAAGCGCAGGCATCAAAGGTTTGTCAAAGAAAGCCGAAACACTTGGCAAAGGCTTGGACAAACTCTGCGCCGCGACTTCCGGCCTGGAAAGCGCACTTGACGATTCTTATGACAAGATCCTTACCAAAATGGTCGCCCTGAGGGAAATCGCTCACTGTCTCGAACTCGTAGTTGAGGACAAAAACTGGCCTCTGCCAAAATATCGCGAAATGTTATTCGTATACTAATCCCAAATCCAACCGACAGGCCAGCCTTAACGGGCCGGTTTTTTTTGTAAATAAAAAACCACGTCCAGAGGACGTGGTATTGCCTTAAACTCCCCATAGGGGAGCGGGAAACGTTAACATAGAAGGAAACGGTTAATAATGTAGCTCAAGCGTCTTGTACATTGTTATTATTGTTTTCACGATTAATCTTGTCAGCATGGAGCCCTCAATAAAAAGCTCCAATGATGACAAGGTTGTATGATAACTCGCAACGGGGGTACACGCGCGCGTTCTGCCGGCGCTTATTTTCTGATTTCTTTTTTCCAGGTTTTCCTGAGGAGTTCGGCGGTGGCCTCGATGGCTTCGGGGACACAGCGGGTATCGGCTAAAACCGGCATGAAATTAGTATCGCCGTTCCAGCGCGGGACGACATGCAGATGCAGATGATCTTCAAGTCCCGCCCCCGCCGCACACCCCAAGTTAAAACCGACATTGAACGCTTCGGGAAACAACGCCGCTTTTAAAACTTTTTTGCAGTCAACGCACAAATCCATTAATTCATGGCGTTCCGCCGCCGTTAAATCCTCGATATCGCCGGTGTGGCGGTAGGGCGCAACCATCAGGTGCCCGGAGTTGTAGGGAAAACGGTTGACGATCACGTAACAGGTTTTGCCTCGGTAAACGACAAGGGAATTGCCGGCGGCATCAGGATTATCCTGTTCATTGCCGCATAAAAAACACTTGTCATCTTTGTCTCCGCGAATGAATTCTATGCGCCAGGGCGCCCATAAGGGACGGTTTGAGCTCATATCCTGCGACTCCTCATTTTTTTTATGGTTTTCTCGTTTTAATCCTTGATTTTTCCCGCAAGCGCTGTACATTTAATAGCTTTGATTGACTGACTCAATAGAAATAATTGACTATACATATTATAATAATATTAAATATAACCTATAATCAGGGTAGTTCAAAATGAAAAAAGATATACATCCCAAATATGGTAAAGCCACGATCTCCTGCGCTTGCGGACAGGTCTGGGAGACCCAATCCACCGTACCGGAAACAAAAGTAGGTATCTGCGCCAAATGCCATCCGTTTTTCACCGGCACGCAGAAATTTGTCGATACCGCCGGCCGCGTGGAACGTTTCCGCCAGCGTTACGCCAAAAAAGATTCTTAAGTTTTTTTCTCCGCCTGCAGACGAACCGGGTTTCGTTTTGCAGGCGTTTTTTATCCAAATTCCAGGGTTTGGGAGACCAAAATGACACCGCAGGAAATTTCAGGACATATCGACAATCTCAAAGGCCGCTTCAAGGAACTTGAACAGCGCCTTTCCGATCCGTCGATTTACAGCAAACAGCTCGAAGCGAAAGCCGTCTCCCAGGAACACCGCAAACTTGAGACTTTGTTCAATGATTTCACCGCATGGGAAAACGCGCTTGACGAAATAGAAGCCAATCGGCTCATGCTGCAGGAAGAGGAAGACGAAGAACTCAGGGAAATGGCCGCCGCCGATATCGAAGAACTGGAAAAGAAATGCGGAAAACTCGAAAGCTCCATCCGGCTTGCCCTGCTTCCTCCCGACCCCAACGACGCGCGCAATATTATCGTGGAAATCCGGCCCGCCGCCGGCGGCGACGAAGCCGCTTTGTTCGCGGGCGAGCTCTTGCGCCTTTATACCCGTTACGCGGAAAGTAAAAACTGGAAGCTGGAAATCCTCGACCAGGCCGCGAGCGATCTTGGCGGCATAAAATCGGTTGCGTTTTCCCTGTCCGGAGACAGCGTTTATTCACGCATGAAGTATGAAAGCGGCGTTCATCGCGTTCAGCGGGTGCCGACCACCGAATCCGGCGGCCGCATCCATACTTCCACAGTAACGGTTTCGGTTATGCCGGAAGCCGAGGAAGTTGAGCTTGACCTGGATCCGGCGGATCTGCGAATCGACGTATTCCGTTCTTCCGGGCCGGGCGGCCAATGCGTCAACACCACCGACTCGGCGGTGCGCATAACACACGTACCGACCGGCGTTTCAGTCGCCAGCCAGCAGGAGAAATCCCAGCATCGCAACCGTGAAATCGCCATGCGGATTCTCTGCGCCCGCCTGCTGGAACACAAACAGCGCGAAGAAGCCGAGAAACAGGCGGCGGATAAACGTTCCCAGGTCGGCACCGGGGACCGCAGCGAACGCATACGCACCTACAATTATCCCCAGAACCGGGTAACCGACCACCGTTACAATATTACCCTTTACCACCTGCCGAACCTGCTTGAAGGGGAACTCGACATACTGCTTGAACCGATTATCTCCATTGACTGCGAACGGCAGTTGGAAGCCTTGAATAAGTAATATTATTTGTATAGAGCGCGCTTTCTGCTATATTTAGTTTACAGTTTTTGAGTTGCCGCATATCAATTGAAAACAGGAGAATTTTCAAATGAAGACCAGATTATTGCATGGAATCATGGCCGCCGCCGTATTGTTTTTGACCGGATTTGTCGCCGCCGCGGAAAAAACGCAAAGCGATGAGGAAATTTTCAATGCCGTCAGCGCCAGACTCGACAAAGGCGGAAGCTACTATTCTATTCAGAACAATAAATATTTGTATTCATACATACAGGAAGGTTTGGAAAAGGCCCGCGTGTTACTCGCCTTGATGCCCCCACAACACCTCGGCGGCCTCAGCCCGAATATAATCATCGATTCCGTTAAACAGTTGATTAACGAGTCAGGCGTGCTTGAAATACAGGCCTGCGGCGTAAGTTCCGTAATGGTTGATCCGAAAGATAAAGCCGGCCTGTTCCGGAATAAAACTTTTTTGTATTGCGCCAACAAGCAGCCGAAAGGCTTTTTGTGGACGCTGTTTCCCTCGGAAGATAAAGAACTGACCGATCTTTACCGTCTCCCGCAAAATACGCTTCTCGCTTTTTCCATGACCGTTGACCTTTTAAAGACCTGGGAAGCAACCAAGCAAGCCTTCGCCGCATTGCCGTTGCCGCAATTGAAAATGCTGCCCACGCTTGCCGAGATCCAATTCATGCAGGTTCATAAACAACAGTTGCCGCTTGTCCTCAAAAGCCTGTCTGGCCAATGGTTCGGCGTTGCGGTAAGCGCAAAAGACAAAACAGGCAAGCCCGCCGTTATGTTCATGCTGGAGCTTCCCGCCCAGGACGCGACACTTTTCAACCTCATCAAAACCAACCTGGGGCAGGAAGCGCTTGCCGGCGCCGACAGGATCAGTTTCAAGCCCGGCCGGGGACAGCCGGAATGGATAGAGCCGCTTATCCTTATGCGGGACAAAAAACTTTTGCTTGTTTCATCTTCCAAAATACCGGATATCATCAAAGAGGCCGCCTCCAAACGCAACGGCCTCGTAAAGACCGCTGAATTTGAAAATTTCAACCGGGGCATGCCCGGCAAAGGGATCGCTTTTCTTTACTTAAGCCCGCGAATCAGCGAAGCGGTTTCGGGTATAATTACCGCGCAGGTTCCTCCCCGCGACAGAAAACAGGCAGGCAAAATCATCCCGTTTATCGTCAACATGCTCTGCCAGGCGCAGTTCACAGTAATAACCCGCCCCGAAGACGGCATACTGGCATATTCAAACACGCCCGTTGCCATGATTTCCGGCAACGGAATGTCCCAAATCGGGACAACCGCTATTCTGGCCGGAATGTTGCTCCCGGCATTAAATAACGCGCGTGAAAAAGCGCGGCGAATATCATGCATGAGCAATTTAAAACAAATCGGCCTGGCTCTAAAACAATACGCCATGGACCACAAGGATAATTTCCCGGCAGCCGACAATGCCGCCGGATTAAATGAACTGATAAAGAACGACTATTTGAGGGAGCCGGCGATTTATAGTTGCCCAAGCGGCTCAAGACCGATCGGGCAAGGTGAACTGCAAGAGGTAAATTCAGCTTATATCTATCTGGGCGGCAGTATGGAAACGATGAATCCCAGAATACCGCTTGCCTTTGATAAACCCGGCAATCACGACGGCTATGTCAACGTCCTTTTCCTCGATGGCCGCGTAAATGGCATGGTTTGCAAATACGCCACCTGCGAACAGCTTATCAGGTTCCTGCAACAGAAAAATAATTACAAACCGGAAGTTTTCGAGCAGCTTTTAAACAAGGCTAAAAAGATAGATAAGGAATTATCTTACAAGTAAAACCCGGCGCTGCGAATATTTATTTATTTCAAAACTGGTAAAAAAGATAAAAGGAGTCTATATTACCCTCCATGAAGATACTATTAATAAATGGCCCCAATATGCAGCTTTTGGGTAAAAGGGAGCCGGAAATATACGGAAAGTTGACTTTGGAAAAGCTTGAGGCCGACCTGAAGAAAACTGCCGCCGCGTTGGGGGTTGAACTGGTCTGCTGCCAGTCAAACCATGAGGGTAATATCGTCGACAAAATCGGCGCCGCGCCCCAGGACGGAATCGACGCCATTATCATAAACCCTGCCGCTTATACTCACACCAGCATCGCTATTCATGATGCGCTAAAAGGCGTTTCCCTGCCGGCGGTCGAGGTTCATATAAGCAATATCGGGGCGCGCGAAGGATTCCGGCATGCATCACTTACCGCTCCGGCCTGCACCGGCATGATCGCGGGACTCGGAGTTGACGGTTATGAATGGGCTTTGCGCTCATTAGTCAAATTATATGGAAAAACAGCTAAATAAAAAACAGCCAAAGGATAATTTTTTATGAAAATTGACGAAATTAAAACTATCGTGAAAATGATGGCGGAAAATGACCTGACTGAATTTAAAATTGAAGCTGAAGAGTATAATCTCTGCATTAAGCGCGGCCAGGATAAGGCTCAGGTTTTCACGACCGCCCCGGTTGCCGCGGCTCCGGTAGCGGCGGCCCCGGCTCCTGCCCCGGCGGCAGCGGCTCCCGCCGCTGAAAAAGTATCAGCCGCGCCAGAAAATACCATCAATTCCCCAATAGTCGGGACTTTTTACACTTCCCCGTCGCCGGATGCCAAACCTTTCGTAAAGGTCGGCGACAAAGTGGATCCGGAAACGGTTGTCTGCATAGTGGAAGCCATGAAAGTGATGAATGAAATCAAAGCGGAAAAAGGCGGGGTTATCCGGGAAGTGCTCGTTACTAATTCCACTCCTGTAGAATTCGGACAGGCCCTCTTCGTCATTGAATAAATCATGGGAGTGAATATGTTTAACAAAGTACTCATTGCCAACCGCGGAGAAATCGCCTTGCGTATAATCCGCGCCTGCCGCGAACTTGGTATAAAAACCGTTGTCGTTCATTCGCAGGCTGATAAAGAGTCTCTCCCGGTAAGACTGGCGGATGAAGCGGTGTGCATAGGCCCTCCCCAGCCGCTGCAAAGCTACCTCCTGATAGACAGGATCATAAGCGTGGCGGAAATTTGTGACGTCGATGCAATCCACCCGGGATACGGATTCCTCGCTGAAAACGCACATTTCGCGGAAGTATGCAGAGACTGCAATATTACTTTTATCGGCCCCACCCCGGAAGCAATGCGCGCGCTTGGCGACAAGGCCGTGGCGCGGGACACGATGAAAGCGGCCGGAGTCCCGGTTACTCCGGGCAGCGACGGCCTCGTACACCACGAAAAAGACGCCCTTAAAGTAGCTCACAAATTAGGTTATCCGGTCATCATTAAGGCAACCGCCGGCGGCGGCGGGCGCGGCATGCGCATAGCCCATAATGACGCCAGTTTGATCCAGGGATACCATTCAGCCAGGACCGAAGCGGAAAACGCATTCGGCAACGGCGCCGTTTACATGGAAAAGTTTCTGGTAAACCCGAAACATATTGAAGTACAGATTCTCGCCGACAACCACGGCAACGTTGTTCACCTCGGTGAACGCGACTGTTCGATTCAGCGCCGCCAGCAGAAACTCATCGAAGAATCCCCGTCTCCGGCTATTAATGAAAAAATCAGGGACAAAATGGGACGCGCCGCGGTAAAAGCCGCCAAGGCCGCCAAATACAACAATGCCGGCACTATCGAATTTCTGTTCTCGGAAGGCGAATTTTATTTCATGGAAATGAACACCCGCATCCAGGTGGAACACTGCGTTACCGAAGAAGTTACCGGTATTGACCTGATCAAAGAACAGATCTGCGTCGCCGCCGGCAAAAAACTGTCTTTCTCCCAGAAAGATGTTAAACTCGTCGGACACGCGATCGAATGCCGTATCAACGCTGAAAACCCGGAACGGAATTTCACACCCTCGCCGGGGAAAATTGATTTATTCATACCGCCCGGCGGAATCGGAATACGGATGGATACCCATGCCTATTCAGGATATGTGATTCCGCCATATTACGACAGCATGATAGGTAAACTCGTTGTTCACGGACGGGACCGCAAACAGGCTCTCGAAAGGTGCCGCCGCGCACTCGAAGAATTCATCGTCGAAGGCGTACACACGACAATCCCGTTTTCTCTCGAAGTCCTTAATAAAAAAGATTTCACCCAGGGTAATTTCGATACCGGCTTTTTGGAAAGACTTCTTCAGGAAAGGGGCAAATAAAATCTTTCGTGTAATTCGTAGTTAACTGATAACTGATAACTGATAACTGATAAAAAGGAGGATTTTTATGAAACAGGCAGTTTCAAAGCAGGAAAAAAACAATGCCATAAAAGAAGCCGCCGCATGCGAAAAAGGGACCGATCTCGGTCTCATTAAAATCCATGGGAACGTCATCTCATCCATCGTTCGCCGCGCCGCGCTGTCAATCGAAGGAATTTCCCGGCTGGCCGGCAGTTCGTTTGTCGATAACATCGCGGAAATCGTCGGCAGCAGGAAAATGCACGACCGCGCCATCGCGATTGAGATAGATGAGGACAAAGTGGCTATCGAAATAAAAGTCAACCTTCTTTTCGGTTACAATATCCCGGAAATAGCCGCCCAGGTTCAGTCCGTGATCATTGAGGAAGTCGAAAAGGTTACCGGTATGACGGTTACAAGCGTTAATGTAATAATTCAGGAAATCGAAGAAGCTCCGGCTCCCGAAGCGGCTGACGACGCTAATGAAGTTGAAGCATAATTAAATATTGTTTTGCGCATTCAGGCCGTTTTAACTGGAAACTAAAAACAGGAAAAGAATAAAATGCTGGATTATATAAAAAGTATTCTGCCTTCGCTTAATATGGAGGTCAATGATTTCAATACCGGTTATTTTTTCGCCTTATTTGTCGTAGGTTCGACTCTGCTGGCCTTGTTTATCATTCGAATCATAGTTAAGATCATCTTCAGAAAAAAACGCTGCCATTCCATCAACATACAATCCGCTAACGGTGACGCCGTTATTTCCTGTTCCGCGATCATGGCGGTGATCAAGGCCCTGGAAAACGAGTTCAACGCGCTGACGATAAACAAAGTTAATTTATTCCGCTACAGGAACCGGCCGTTCCTGGAAGTGTATATTGATTTCGACGCTTCCAAGGGCGGACTGCCTTCCCATTCGGAAAAATTCAAATTGCGCGTTATCGAATCGCTGGATGCTCTTTTCGGCATTAAGAATATCAAAAAGGTGCATTTGCACCTGCGCCATGTGCAACTGCACAACGCCGATATTTTGAAAACCCAAAAGGTAGTTCTGGACGCTAACAAAACCGCCGAAATATCCGTCGGCAGTCTGGATTTGCCGGACGAAATAAAAAAAGCGAAAGCAGCGGCTGAGAAAAAGGAAAAACCAGCCGATGACAAAGCTGAGAAATAATCCGTCCGGGATAATCCTGGCATCCGGCTCCGAACGCCGGAAATATTTACTTGCGGAGATGGGACTGGATTTCGTCCAGATCCCGTCTTCTGTTTTTGAAAGCGGCAAAGAAACTTATTACGCGGATGCCGCTACTCTCAATGCCGTCCGCAAAGCGCAGGATATCGCCGCTCTTTATCCGGACAGTCTGGTAATAGGCGCGGACACCGTTATCGAATACCGGCAGGAAATTATCGGCAAGCCCGCGGATATCGCCGAGGCGGAAAGTATTCTGCTCCGGCTTTCCGGAAACAGCCATTGCGTCGTCAGCGCAGTGAGTTTACAGTCGATAAACGCGCGGATCCGCTGTACGTTTGCGGTCAGCACCAAAGTCAATTTCAAGGAAATTACAACCGCCGCCGTCCGGGAGTATCGTTCCCTCGTCAATGTTCTGGACAAGGCCGGGGCTTACGCGATCCAGGAATACGGTGAAATGCTGGTCGAGTCCATTGAGGGGCCGCTTGACAATGTTATCGGCCTCCCATGCAAAGCGTTGGGCGAAGTGCTGGAGGCGGTCAATTCGGCAGGCGGCGATAAATTTGACTGACGGTTTCGCCGCTGTCCGGGAAAATCCACTCGGGCGCGATTTCAGCCAGCGGTTTCATGACGAACCCCCGGTCAGCCGCACGGGGATGAGGTATCTGGAGTTCCGGCAGATCAACTATTTCAGAGCCGAACAATATTATATCAAGGTCAAGCGTCCGGGGAGCGTTCAAGGCATGTTCGGAAGGCCGCCCGGCTTCAATTTCTATGCTTTGGCATAATTTCAGCAGTTCAAGCGGCGATGAAGTCCATTCTCCGGTCAAGGCCGCGTTGGTGAAATCCGGCGAGCCCGGCGGACAGTTTTCCGGTTTGCTTTTCAGCGGCTGCGAAAGTTTTATTTTTCTGACGCCGCCCGCCTTTAAACGGTCCAGCGCAAAAGTGAAAAATTTTTCGCTTTCGCCGATATTTCCGCCTAAGGCAATGGCTATTTTGTATAAATTGCGTCGCATTGTCAATCCTTTATTCGAAAAAAACAGTATTCGGAGTATATTGCGTAAATATACTATACATAATAAAAATTTGAATTAAAATTTACAGATGACTGATAAAATTCGCATATATTTCATGGGATCAGGTAAAATAGCCGTCCCGGTACTGCAAGCCCTTGCCGCTTCAAAAAGCATTGAATTGCTCGGTATCGGCACCCAGACGGACCAGCCGGCCGGAAGGAAAAAACAGCTGCACCCCACTCCGGTCGGGCAGTTCGCGGCTGAAAACAAACTGGCGGCAGATAAAATAGAGTCCGCAAAAGACCCTGCTTTTATCGACAAAATCCGTTTGCTCAAAGTTGATTTTATCGTCGTCGTATCTTTTGGACAAATTCTGCGGCAGGAACTTCTGGATATTCCGAAATACTGCTGTTTGAACGTCCATGCCTCCATCCTGCCCGGATATCGTGGAGCTTCGCCGATAAGTTCCGCCATAATTGACGGCTCTCCCGAAACCGGGGTTACTTTTATGAAAATGGACAGAGGGCTTGACACCGGGGATATTTATGAAATTTCCAAAATTCCGCTCCGGGGGAACGAATACGCGGATTCCCTTGAACGGCAGCTGGGAGAGCTGGCGGCGGAAAAAATCGGCGGTGTGCTGGAACGGATACGCGCCGGGAAAACGGTTCCCGCGCCGCAGAACGAACAGGAAGCAAGCTTAACCCGGAAAGTCTGCAAAACGGACGGACAGATCGACTGGAATATGCCGGCGGAAAAAATTGCGGCCATGGTCAGGGCATATCATCCATGGCCGGGAGCTTATTTTAACCTGACAGGGACGCGCCAAGAGCTCAGAATCATCATAACCGGAGCGCGCCGCATAAATGACGGCGGCGGAAAAGCCGGGGAAATCCTGCAAGCGGACAAAAAAGCCCTGATCGTCGCCTGCGGCCGGGACGCGCTTGAAATCACCAGACTGATCCCGCAGGGAAAAAAGGAAATGTCCGGCCCGGCATTCCTGAACGGCCACCCTTTAGAGAAGGGGAAAAAAATTTAACTGGGAAAGTAATTATTAAAAATTACTGCCCAAAGGAAGAAAAACCAAATGGAAAATACGAAGAAACGCATAATCCTGAGTTGCGAGACCTTGGAAACACGCTTTGCCCTGCTGAACGCCGACAAGCTGGAAGAATATGAGATTGAAAGGGAAAGCAAAGGCCCGAAAGTGGGTTCGGTATACCTCGGAAGAATTGTAAACCTCGAACCTTCCCTGCATGCCGCCTTTGTGGATATCGGAACCGGTAAAAACGCTTTCCTGCACTATTGGGACATGCTCCCGGCAACTTTCGATATGAAGGAAAAAATCAGCGGCGACAAAGAAAACGCAAAAGATGAAAAAAAGAAAAAAACCCCTTTTTCGGAAAAACTGACTTCTTTACTGAAGCATAACAACAAATCCAAACAAATCAGGGAAAAAAATAAAACCAGACAGGTTCAGCATTATACCGTTAAAGACATTCCAACCCTTTTCCCTCCGGGAACCGAGTTGCTCGTCCAGGTGGTGAAAGGCCCGATCGGAAGCAAAGGCGCGCGCCTGACCACAAATATATCCATACCGGGACGCTACCTGGTATTGCTGCCGTATTCAGACCATACCGGTTTGTCCAGCAAAATAGACCAGAAGTCGGAACGCACCCGTCTTAAAAAAATACTTTCGGAACTGGATGTTCCCAACGGCATGGGAATAATCTGCCGGACAGTCGGAGAGGGAAGAAAAGCAATATTTTTCAAGCGCGACCTGGATATGCTGCTCGACTACTGGCATAAGGTCGAAGAGCTCCTGGAAAAACATAAAGGCCCTTGCGAAGTATATTCGGAGCCGAATCTGCTTGAACGGACCGTCCGCGACCTGATGACCGAGGATATAGAGGAGATCCAGATTGACAATGAGACCGCCTACAACAAAATACGCAGCCTGCTAAATAAATTCGGCGGCCGTAAAATGGCGGCCAAAGCCGCCTGTTATAAACGCGCCAAACCGATTTTCGAGTATTTTAATATCAAGAACCAGATAAACCAGATATTTACCCGGGAAGTCCCGCTTCCCAGCGGCGGCGGTATCTGCATAGATGAAACCGAAGCCCTCATCGCCATCGACGTCAATACCGGCAAAGGCAAACGCGCCGGGGAACAACCGGAAGTTATCCTTCAGACAAATATCGAGGCGGCCGAGGAAATAGCGCGGCAATTGCGTTTGCGCAACGTCGGCGGCCTGGTCGTAATCGATTTTATTGATATGCGGGCTTCCCGTGACCGCGATACAATATTTAAACTTATGAGAAAGCTGGTCAGGGACGACCGCGCAAAGTCGAAAATACTGCCGTTAAGCCGGCTCGGCCTAATGGAAATGACCCGTCAGCGTGAACATGAAAGCCTGCAAAGCACAGTCCTGGACCGCTGCCCCTATTGTAACGGCAGCGGACATGTAAAATCATCCCTGTCAATGAGCGTTGAAATTCAGCGGCGGCTGCACTCCTTATTCAAGGCCCGCGGCCAGAAAGGTTTCTCAATACGCATTTTCATGCACCCCGACGTCCTGGTACGCCTGAAAAACGAAGACGCGGAACTTTTTGACAATCTTGAAAAGGAGTACGGCAGGGACCTGAGCTTCAGGGGCGACAGCACCATGCACCACGAGAAATTCAAACTCGTAAACCCGGAGACCGGTAAGATACTCTGATAACGCCGTGAAGCGGGGTTTAAAAAGTAAACACGCGGCGGTTGACTTTCATGTATTGCCGCGGGGTCATGCCGAAATTCCGGTTGAAGCATTTCAGGAAATACGCGTAATTGTTGAAGCCGCAGTCAGACATTATATTCCAGATATCCTTGCGGGTGTAAAGCAGTTCCTGCGCCGCTTTATGGATACGAAGCTGGTTGATATAAGCCGTTGGGGTTTCATTGTAATATTTTTTGAGTGAACGGGTAAGGTGCTCCTGGGTTTTCCCGGATAATTTAACAAAGCGCTTCAAGCCGGCAAGGAAATTATCTTCCAACTGCATTTGCTCATGCGCCTTAACCAGCCAGCCGGGAATTTCGGCGGGCATGGAATATTCTCTTTTCGCCAACAACAACAGGATGTCACTGAGCATCCCCCGAAATAAGGCCCGTTGTTCAGGCAGGCAGAACTTATTCTTTTGAAACTGAAGAACGGCCGCTTTATTCGTCAGCGCCGGCCATAAAGCGGAACTGACGCCCCGAATGCTGTTAGGCCAACGTGCGGGAAGAGCGCCGAGATCATGCCGAAGAAAGTTTTCGGTATCTTTAAGGAAGCGTTCCGAAAAAGTGCAGTTGATGATATGGACTTTATCGCCTTTTACCGAATTCCTTAAACCGTGCTCGTCATCAGGATAAAGAAAACACAGGCTTCTTCTTGACAAAGCGGAAGCCTGTCCGTTCAGCGTATGGATCAGCTCGCCTTCGACAACCATGAAAAATTCATAGTAAGTATGGGCATGCAGCATAAAATTCTCATTGCCGTAAAAAATATTGCTCGCGACAGAAAAATCCTGCCCCCGCCAGAATAAGTTATTAAGTACCGTTCGCGCCATGATAGTCCCATGCTTTTAATGTGCTAAATATCAATATAGTATATATAAAGTCAATATAAAAGTAGATTATTATGATTTTTCGTTATATTATTTATTTAACAACATAATTAATCGGGAATTTTTAGTAAATGAATAATATTGATCTAAAAGGCTCATGGGCCCTTAAGCAGTCCGGCCGGGAAAACACGGTCCCCGCCAATGTCCCCGGCGATAATTACAGCGCATTGCTTGCGGCAAACCTGATACCCGACCCTTATTACGGCAAAAATGAACTCGACGTTCAATGGCCTGGAGAATTCGACTGGGAATACAGCCGAGACTTTGAGGTCGCCGAAACTCTGCTGCAATGCGCGTCCGTCTACCTGAATGCGGAAATTCTCGATACCTGCGCGGAAATCCGCATTAACGGCAAGAAAGCCGGAACCGCCCGCAATATGTTCAAACGCCAGCGTTTTGAAGTAAAGAAACTGCTGGTTCCCGGCATTAACCACATATCAATATTGTTCAAAAGCGTGGTAAGGGAAGCGGCGCGGGAGTCGCTGAAACAACCGTTCCCAGTCCCTTACTGTGGAAACAATACCGTCCCGCATTTAAACCTCATCCGCAAAGTACAGTGCCATGCCGGCTGGGACTGGGGCATATCGCTGCTGGTTTCCGGTATTTACGGTGATATTTCCATTAACGGCGTCAACGAGGCGCGGATCGAACATATTTATACCGAACAGGCGCATAGCAAAGGCAAGTGCACAATCACCGCCTGTGCGGAAATAAATGCGGCCAGGAAACAAAAACTGGAAGTTGAATTTACTTTTGACGGCAAAACCCGGAAAGTCAGCCGGGCCGTTAATATCGGGACCAACCTCATAAAGACAAATTTCGAAGTCAATGACCCGGAACTCTGGTGGCCCGCGGGTTACGGCAAACAAGCGCTTTACGAGTTGAAAGTGAAAACCGCCGATGAATGCCTCTCAAGGCAAATCGGCTTAAGGACAATTGAAGTTATCCGCGAAAAAGACGAACACGGAACGGGAATGAAATTCCGGGTAAACGGCGTTGATGTTTTCTGCAAAGGCGCCAACTGGATTCCGGTTGACGCCATGCCGGAGCGCCATACGCGTGCGGTATATCGCGACCTGCTCGAAAGTGCGGCGGCGGCCAATATGAATATGCTCCGAGTCTGGGGCGGCGGCCAATATGAACAGGAGTGCTTCTATGAATTATGCGACGAATTCGGCTTGCTGGTCTGGCAGGATATGATGTTTGCCTGTGCTCTCTATCCGTCTACCGATGATTTTCTGGAAAATGTCAAAGAAGAATTTCAATACCAGATCAAACGCCTGAAATCACACGCCTGCCTTGCGATATGGTGCGGCGATAATGAATGTATCGGAGCCTTGGGATGGAATAATAAAGCCAGGGATAATCCACAGAAATACCTGGTCAATTACGACCGCCTGAATCGCGAACAGGAAAAAACCGTAAACGAATACGGCCCGGAATACACCTTCTGGCCCAGCTCGCCTTGCGGCGGCCCCGGAGATTTCAGCGACAACTGGCATAATGACAGTTGCGGCGACATGCATTACTGGAGCGTCTGGCACGGCGGCGAACCGTTTGAATCATATTTCAAGGTAATTCCAAGATTCTGCTCCGAGTTTGGTTTTCAGTCATTTCCTTCGCGGGAAATTTTCGATACTTTCGGAACCCCAAAAGATATGAATGTTTTTTCACCGGTAATGGAGCATCACCAGAAAAACAGAAACGGAAATACGAACATAATCAAAACCATTTCGCAATATTTCCGAATGCCTGACGGTTTTGACAATTTCCTCTACCTCAGCCAGATTCAGCAGGCGCTGGCGATCAAGACCGGCGTCGAATTCTGGCGGCACCTGCAGCCTGTATGTATGGGAACGCTTTACTGGCAGTTGAATGATAACTGGCCGGTCGCCTCCTGGTCGAGCCTCGAATACGGCGGCAAATGGAAACAACTGCATTATCACGCCAGGCGTTTTTATGCTCCCGTCGCCTCTATGGTTTTCCAGAAAAACAACGAACTGGAAATATGGTCGGTAAATGATTTACCCGAAGCGCAGGATATTTCAGTCAAGGTTGCGGTATATGATTTTGCCGGGCAGGAATTGCAATCATGGACCTTTAACCCCAGACTGAAAGCCGGAAGCAGCAAAAAACTGCAAACGATAAAAGTTGAAAAACTTAACGTTGAATTGAATAAAGCATTCATGACTATCGAAACGCTTTCTGCCGGAAAATCCCACAGCAATACTCATTTTTTTGCCCCGTACAAAACATGTGAATTACCGGAAACCGACATAAAAACCAGGTTCTATGAGGAAAAAGGCGAGTTAAAGCTTGAACTGCACTGCGACAAACCGGCATTCTTTGTCACCCTGGAAACTCCCGGCGTCAAAGGTGTTTTTGCCGATAACAGCATAACGCTTCTGCCCGGACGAAAAACCGTCCTGACGTTTTTACCTAAACAGAAAGTATCCGTTGATGAATTCAAGAAATCATTAACCGTAAAACACTTGAGGCAAAGTTATACTTTATTAGTCTGAAGGTTTAACAATTAACGTCATATGTTAAAAACTTTTAACTAAATTTTCAAGGTGTAGCCACGGCTGTCCCTAGCCGTGCGTCGCACAACTGCGCCCCTGGAGACAGGGGCGGCTACACTGGCTTCACGAACAAATTAAAAGTTAATAATTCAACCTAAAACAGTATACATGGGTGCGACTATGATATAATGTTATAAAAAATGAAGTTTCCGGCATTCTTCGCGAGTAGGAAAAATCGCTCCTGCGGAGCTGTATTGAGTTGTGACTTCTTACATTATTCTATAGTCGCACCCAGTTACATGTAAGCGAAAAGGCTTTTCTGCCCGGCCCCGAAATTATGCCTTGTCGCGCAGTCTTAGACGCGGCTATTTGACAATTTGCTTCCCGACACTATATTATTAAGCGTATACTTAGAGGGGAGCATATTCCATGGTCAAGAATTCGAGGGCTGTCCCTGCCCGCGCCGGCAAGGACAATGATAATTTGACGCCGTTTGAACTAGCCTATCCTGAGTCGCTTAGACAGAATGAAAAAAACTATTTGCCGAAAAATGCCAGGGATCCCATACTCGGCATCGGCCTTTCCGGCGGCGGAATCCGCAGCGCGACTTTTTGTCTGGGCGTTTTTCAGGGCTTCGCTTCCATACGGGGATTGCTCGCCAGGGTCAGTTTTCTTTCAACCGTTTCCGGCGGCGGATATTTCGGGACATTTCTGGGCGGCATTTTCATGCGCCAAAAGCTCAATTCCAAGGAAAATTACGCAGATAATGCCGAAAAGATCCTCAGGCAGGAAATTTCCCCGGAAATCGTCGGGTATTTGCGGAACAACGGTAATTACCTGGCGCCCGGCGGCACTGCGGATTATATGAAAATCGGAGCCGTCTGCCTGCGTAATCTACTGGCGGTTAATTTTGTTCTGGCTACCGCAGCGCTGGCAATTCTCTTTTTTGCGGAACTGCTGGAATTGCTGGCGGCGCACTGGCTGAACTTGTCGTTCTTTCAACAATATCACGCTGATCGCAGTTTTATATTCAGTTACTGGCTGGCGGCCCCGATTCTGGTCTTTTTGCTTTTTTCTGTTCCTCTTATGATAAATTTCTGGCTGATAAGGGAAAATACCGAGCTGAAATACCCCCGGCATTGCCTGGGGCTGTTTATTATAACCGGCATATTAACGCCCTTAATAATCCTGTTTTTACCCGAATTTCAGCCTTTACCGGCAAAATTTCTGAATTTCAATTACCTGATTCTGGAATATTCCGGTATGCTTATTCTCATAAGCTGCATTATTTATTATTGGATAAAAAGGAAAACGTTCAACGACCCGTTCAGTCGCAGAAAAGCGCGGGAAAAGCTGGAAAACCTTCAGGCTTTTTCTCTGAAAATATTTGTCGCCCTTGCCGTTATCGGCTTAATCCAGTCACTTGGGCAAACCTTGTATTTCGCCGTCGGCGATATAAGCTTCGGGGTGATAAGCGGACTGCTGGCGCTGCTGCTTTCCGGCAAGGCGGAAAAATTCTACAATTCCGTAAAATCATGCTTCTGTTCAAAACTTTTAAGCTGGCTCCCCAAACCTTCATTGTTGGCTTTTTTTGGAATCCTGGTTCCATTTTTGTGGATACTTTCCATAGATATCATTGTTAATGCCGCCGTCTGGCGTTTTTCATCTCCCGGCATCGGCAATACCGCAAATGTCACGGCGTGGCTGCCGCTGTCAATACCGGAACTGATTGCGTTATTCGGCTTCTTTTTCTGTTTGCTGGTGTCCACATGTATCGGGCGGGATTTCAAGTTCATCAATCTGTGCTCCCTCAATTATTTTTACAAAAGCCGCCTGGAACAGGCGTATCTGGATGCCAGTCTCTCCCTGGATAAAAACGCAAGAAGCACAAAATTACCGTTTTATTATGGCAAAGGAAAAGCCCCGGTACACCTCTTTAATGTTACGGTAAACGAAACTGTTGACGGAACCACCCGCTCCATAAGCCGGGACCGCAACGGAATAGGAATGGCAGTCGGTCCATGCGGGATCAGCCTCGGCGTAAAGCATCATCTGACATTTCGCGGCTGGGACAAAAAAGACCTTGCCACAACCCGGAAAACATTTCCCGCCAGCGAAAAATACCACCGGGTTTTTAAGGGCCTCGACAATGCCGATTGGGCCCCGGAATGGCTCGGCGCCTCAGCCTGGGCAAGCATTTCGGGAGCGGCAATGTCTCCGGGAATGGGTAAACATGGCGATTGTCTCAAGAGCGCGGTTCTTACGCTCGGCAATGTCAGGCTTGGCTACTGGTGGGACTCGGATGTCCGTCCGATTCCGCCCAAGGACCCGGAACACTCAATAAAATGGGTTAAATATGTACGCCGACAACTTAATGCCGGATTCCGGCGTATCGCGGAAAGATTCGAAATACAGCGAAAACTTTGGGCTGAATTCAGTTGTACTTTTCGCGGCTCCGCGGAATCGAGATGGTATCTTTCCGACGGCGGACATTTCGAAAACCTCGGCGGCTACGAACTCATACGCCGCCGCCTGCCGCTGATCGTACTGGTCGATGCCGAACAGGATGAAGATTTCGAGTTCGGGGGACTGTCCTGTCTCATTCGAAAAGCGAGGATGGATTTCGGGGCCGAAATAGAATTTTTCGACAACGATATGCTGGCGGATCCCGCCTCCATAGACAAGAACAAAATTCCGGGTAAACTTCTGCCGCGGTTTATTCAGTTGAAACATCTTCCGGACGTTTTCGGCCAACTGGACAGCCTGAAACCGCAAACACCCCGCAACAGCAGCGGCAGACATGCGGCTTTAGGCTGCATTACTTATACAAACGCCAGGAAAGGAGAACCTGAATCATCATTGCTTATTTATCTCAAAGCCTCAATGACCGGAGACGAACCGCTGGACCTGCTGGCGTATAAGGCCGAAAATGCCGCGTTCCCCCACCAGAGCACTCAGGATCAGTTCTTTGACGAAGCGCAATGGGAGAGCTATCGCAAACTTGGAGAACATGCCGGAACGCCGCCGGCCGGAATCATCCGGCAGTTAATTCCGGATATAAAATAATTTAGATAGAGTCAAAAGTTTTATGAAAAAAAAGGCGGATGCAACGCCTCGGTGATCCAACGGCCGAAAGCGTTGGTCGAGCCTCTTGACGGC
>JBAYCO010000016.1:0-19116 GCA_041668685.1 Victivallaceae bacterium
CCTACACTATGTCTTTAAATATTAAAATCAAAAATATTGTTAAAAAAGTTAATATTTTTTTGTTTTTTCACTTGCAAAAATGCAGCAGGCTGGTATTATAAATGCCTGTTTCTAAAATTTACTGACTGGAAGTTTGCTGCTCGGGTGGCGAAACTGGCAGACGCGCATGGTTGAGGGCCATGTGGAGCAATCCATGGGGGTTCGAGTCCCCCCTCGAGCACCATTTTTTTCTATCTTTTTGAAAAGATGGATTTGACACTTCAGGGATGGAATGTATATTTCCGTCTTGTATTTGTGTCTGCAAAGGACTTTATTGTGGTGCCCACATAGCTCAGTCGGTAGAGCACTTCCTTGGTAAGGAAGAGGTCACCGGTTCAAGTCCGGTTGTGGGCTCCAGTTATATGGAACAAGATAGAAAATAAAAGCAAAGATTAAAAAACGAAAACTCTAAACGCTAAGTAAGCAGGAGGAAACAAAGATGGCTAAAGAAAAATTCGAAAGAAGCAAGCCTCATGTTAACATCGGAACAATCGGTCACGTTGACCACGGTAAAACCACTCTGACAGCAGCCATTACTATGGTACTGAGCAAAAAATTTGGTGGTGAAGTAAAAGATTACGCATCCATCGATAATGCTCCTGAAGAAAAAGAACGCGGTATTACTATTAATACGGCGCACGTTGAATATCAGACTGACAAACGTCATTATGCTCACGTTGACTGTCCCGGTCACGCTGACTATGTTAAAAACATGATTACCGGCGCCGCCCAGATGGACGGAGCTATTCTGGTTATCGCCGCTACTGACGGTCCGATGGCCCAGACTCGCGAACACGTTCTGCTCGCTCGCCAGGTTGGCGTTCCGGCCATTGTTGTTTATGTCAACAAAACCGACCAGCTCGACGACGAAGAACTGCTCGAACTCGTTGAAATGGAAATCCGCGAACTGCTTAACGAATACGATTTCCCCGGCGATGATATTCCGGTAATCAAAGGTTCCGCCCTTAAAGCGGTAGAAGCTGAAGGCGATCCGAACAACCCTGACTGCAAAAGCATTCTGGAACTCATGGATGCGGTAGACGCTTATATTCCTGAGCCGGTTCGCGATGTCGACCAGGATTTCCTCATGCCGATCGAAGACGTGTTCTCAATTGAAGGTCGCGGTACTGTTGTTACCGGTCGTGTTGAACGCGGTGTTATCAAGATCAATGAAACAGTTGAAATCGTCGGTATTCGCCCGACTGCCAAAACCACTGTTACCGGTATTGAAATGTTCCGTAAGCTCCTCGACGAAGGCCGTGCCGGCGATAATGTCGGATGTCTTCTCCGCGGTACTAAGAAAGATGAAGTTACCCGCGGTCAGGTTCTTGCCAAACCGGGTTCAATTACCCCGCACACGAAATTCACTGCTGAAATCTATGTGTTGAGCAAGGAAGAAGGCGGACGTCATACTCCGTTCCTCACTAACTACCGTCCGCAGTTCTACTTCCGTACCACTGACGTGACTGGCGTTATTACTCTTCCGGAAGGCGTTGAAATGGTAATGCCCGGCGACAACACTACGATTACGGTTGAACTCATTGCCCCGATCGCGATGGAAAAAGCATTGCGTTTCGCTATTCGTGAAGGCGGCCGTACGGTTGCTTCCGGTAGAGTTGCCGATATTATCGAATAAATTTTAAGATATAATTCAGAATTATGATATGATCCCGAACGGCCGAATTGGCTGTTCGGGATAATTTCCCAAGACGTGAGGTGTCTTAATGGCGCGTGAAATAATAACTTTTGAATGTACGGAGTGCAAACGCCGCAATTATACTTCGATGAAGGAAAAGCGTAACACTCCGGGGCGTTTGGAGAAGAAGAAGTACTGCAAGTGGGATCGTAAACATACCTTGCACCGCGAACGTTCCAAATAATTTTGGATATAGTTTTTTCGTGCAGGAGTGTAGCTCAGTTGGCTAGAGCAGCGGTCTCCAAAACCGCAGGTCGTGAGTTCGAGCCCCACCGCTCCTGCCATTTTTTTAATAATAAAAATGCAATATAACAAAGGCAAGCAGAAATGAATAACGGCGGCGTAATGTCCAAGCTTAGAAGTTTTCTTAACGGCACGGTCAGTGAGCTGAATAAATGTACTTGGCCGTCCAAGCCGGAGCTGTTCGAATCCACTGTACTGGTGGTCGTCAGCATTGCCGCCCTTGCCGCATTTGTGTTCGGAATCGACCGGATCGCCGTATTTGTAATCAAACTTATCAGCGGAACGCTTTAATCTGTAAAGGAATCGGAAATGCAGGAAGAAAAAGATACTAGAGGACAATGGTTTGTGGTTCATACTCTTTCCGGAAAGGAAAACAAGGTGCGCGACAACCTGCAACGCCAGCTTGAAAATGAAGACGGCAAAAATCTTCCTGTTTACGAAGTGTCCATTCCTACTGAAAAAGTATCTGAAGTCCGCCAGGGCAAAAAATATACCACGACGCGGAAAATTTTTCCCGGCTATATCCTGGTGCGGATGGATCTTTATAAGCCCGGTACTTCCGTGATTGACGAAGCGGCCTGGTATTTTATCAGGAACACGCAGGGGATCATCGGTTTTATCGGCGGTTCCGACAACCCGGTTCCGCTTGAGCCGGAAGAAGTCAGGAATCTCTTCCATAAACCGGAAGAAGAAGAAAAAGTTAAACCGAAAGTTCTTTTCGAAATCGGCGAAGTTGTCCGCATTAACAGCGGCGCGTTTGAAAATTTCGAAGGAACTATCGAGGAAATAGACAATGAGCGCGGTAAGTTGAAACTGATGGTTTCCATATTCGGGCGCTCAACACCAGTAGAATTGGAGTTTTGGCAGGTCGGACGTGATGTATAGCGTCTGATACTCAAGTTATATATAATAACAGTCAGTTTGTGGGAGGATTCCTGCCGGTTCGCACCACAGCGGCTGAAAAACGGAGTTCATTTATGGCAAAGAAAGTTACAGGCATGATCCGTCTGCAAATTCCTGCCGGCGCGGCCAATCCGTCGCCTCCGGTAGGTCCGGCCCTAGGCCAGGCGGGAATCAACATCATGGAATTCTGTAAGCAGTTCAATGCTGCCACTCAAGCCCAGAGTGGAATGATCATCCCGGTAGTGATCACGGTTTACCAGGATCGCTCATTTTCCTTTATCTGCAAGTCCCCGCCGGCGGCGGTGCTGATCAAGAAAGCGGCTAAGCTCGCTTCCGGCGCCAACAAACCGGGGCGGGAAACCGCCGGCAGTATTACTGTCGCCCAGATCAAGGAAATCATTGAGATCAAGAAAGACGATCTCAACGCCAGGGATGAGGCTGCCGCGATAAAAATTATCGCAGGCACTGCTCGTAGCATGGGAATTGAGGTGAATGATGTTTAGAAGTAAACTTTACAAATCTCAACGGGAATGCTACGATCGCCAGCAGCGGTATACCGCAATGGAAGCTTTTGAAATTCTCAAGAAAATGTCGCACGTAAAGTTCGATGAAAGCGTCGATGTCGCGTTTAAACTGGGCATCGATCCGAAAAAATCCGATCAGAACGTTCGCGGCGCTATCCCGCTTCCAAAAGGAACCGGTAAAAAAGTTACGGTTGCCGTAGTTGCAGCCGGAGCTCAGGCGGAAGACGCCAACACAGCCGGAGCCGAATTTGTAGGATTCGATGATCTCATTGAAAAGATTAAAGGGGGCTGGCTCGATTTTGATATTTTGATCGCCACGCCGGAAGCAATGAAACAGGTTCGTCAATTGGGACGGGTTCTCGGTCCGCGCGGGCTTATGCCCAATCCGAAAACCGGCACTGTTACCGACGCGGTCGGTGACGCGGTGAAAGAAGCCAAGGCCGGACGGGTTGAATTCAGAGCAGACCGCGGCGCCTGCGTGCATGTCGCCATCGGCAAGCTTTCATTTGCCGCTGAGGATCTGAAAGAAAATTTTGATGCTGTAATAAACGCGCTGGCGAAAGCCAAGCCGACTACTGCCAAAGGAACATATTTTGTCAGCTGTACGCTTTCTTCGACAATGAGTCCCGGCATAAAGATCAGCAGCAAAGAAACAGAGAGGCGTTAAACAATGAGAAGCGAGAAAACCCATCTGGTAAATTATATCGGCGGACTGCTCAAAGATTCTGATTACGTTTATTTTGTCTCTTACAAAGGCCTGAATGTTGCGGATTTCTCAAATTTTCGTAACTTGCTTGCCGGCAAAGACGCACAGTGTCATGTATTAAAAAACCGCATGATCAAAAAAGCTGCCGAATTGTTTGAAATCGGCAAGCTGACGGAAATGGAGCTGAAAGACTCCACCGCCGTGATCAGCGGCTCCGGAGATCCAGGAGCGATTGCCAAGATTATCACCGAATTCGGTGACAAAAACAAGGCGCTCGCACCGAAAGGCGGGTATTTTGAAGGCGTATGTCTTTCCGTCAATGACGTCAATCATATTGCGTCACTGCCGCCGAAGGAAATTCTCCAGGCACAGTTGCTTGGCGTACTCCAGGCTCCCGCCAGAGATTTTGTCAGCGCGCTTAATGCTAAAGCCGCGACGATACTCAATGTATTAAACGCATACAAAGATAAACTTGAAAATTAAACACACAAAGTTAAAATAGGAGGCATTTTACCATGTCTGAAGAAACAAAAGTTGAAGTTTCAGCCGAAATGGAAAAAATTATTTCTGCTGTTGAGAACATGACTGTTCTTGAATTATCTAAACTTGTAAAAGCTTTGGAAGAACGTCTTGGCGTCAGCGCCGCGGCTCCCGTGGCCGTAGCCGCCGCAGCTCCTGTTGCAGCTGCCGAAGCCGCTGAAGAAAAGACTGAATTCGACGTTATCCTCACTGGTTTCGGCGACAAGAAAGTCGGAGTCATCAAGGAAGTAAGAGCTATCACCGGACTTGGACTCAAGGAAGCGAAAGATCTGGTCGAAGGCGCACCGAAAGCAGTCAAGGAAGCTATCGCGAAAGACGAAGCTGAAAAGGTTAAAGCGCAGCTCGAAAGCGCCGGCGCTACTGTAGAAATCAAGTAATTTTTCATGGTACGCGAAACGGTGGGAATCATTCCTGGGAATATTCCTACCGTCTTTTTGCGTTTAAACAGCTTGTATTTTTCATTCGCGTTGTATGGGATTAATTTCTTAATTCCATGTCGTATTTTTAACTGAAGAAAGCTGGAATGGTGAACTATGACAGAACGTATCAGTTTTGGCAATTTACAGGAAGTTCTGGAAATACCGGACCTTATCGGTGTCCAGATCAACTCGTATAATGATTTCCTCCAAAAAGATATTCCGTCGGCCGAAAGGGGCGATAAGGGTCTTTTGGAGATTTTTAATGAAATTTTCCCTATTGAAAGCTTCGACAAACAAGTCGTTCTCGAATTTGTCGACTATTCTCTGGGTACACCTAAATACCGGTTTACAGAATGCGTTAAGGACGGTAACACTTACAGCGCTCCGTTATATGTTGATTTCCTGCTGAAAAACAATGGAGCCGAAATACCTGAACGCATTTATATGGGTGAAATTCCCATCATGACCCCGCAGGGTACTTTTGTCATCAACGGCGCCGAACGCGTTATTATAAGCCAACTGCACCGTTCACCCGGAATTTGTTATGAAAGTTCTAAACATACCAGTGGCAAAACCCTTTATTCCTACCGCATCATTCCCGATCGCGGTTCATGGATGGAAGTGCAGTTTGACATAAACGATTATATTTACATATATCTGGATCGCCGCCGCCGCCGCCGGAAATTTTTGATCACGACTTTCCTGCGCGCAATAGGTTTCGAAAGCAATAAGGATATTTTAGGCGAATTGTTTGACGTCGGCACTCATTCGATATCAAGCCTTCTGAAAGAAAAATATTTATCCGAATATTATACTGTTGACGATATCACTAACGAAGACGATGTCGTTATACTTGAAGAGCTTGTCCAGCTTAATGAAACTCACCTGAAAGAACTTCAGGATGCCAATATAAAAAGAATCGAACTCGTTCATACTTCCGAGTACGGTCACTATTTTATAAACTGCATGCGTCGCGACCCCGCCCGTAACGGCGAGGAGGCGCTGAAAGAAATTTACCGCCGGATGCGTCCGGGCGATCCGCCGAACATAAATAACGCCAAACAGCTTATTCAGCGCCTGTTCTTTGACATAAAACGCTATGACCTGGGTACAGTGGGACGTTATAAGCTGAATGAAAAACTCAGTCTCGATCTGCCGCTTACCACCCGCGTGCTGACGAAATATGATCTGCTCGCGGCTACCGAAGGATTGGTAAAACTCTGTCATACCGGCGGAAAAGTTGACGATATTGACCATTTGGGCAATCGTCGCGTCCGTACGGTCGGAGAACTGCTCCAGAATCACTGCCGCGCCGGCTTGAGGCGCACTGAAAGGCTGATCAGCGAACGCATGAGCCTGCTCAGCGCGGAAGATTCGAACATCACGCCGGGCAAACTGGTCAATCCGAAAGCTTTCGCCGGGGTAGTCCGGGATTTCTTCGCAAGGAATCAGCTTTCCCAGCTCATGGACCAGACCAACCCGCTCAGCGAATTGACCAACAAGCGCCGTTTGAGCGCCCTCGGCCCGGGCGGGTTAAGCCGCGAACGCGCCGGTTTTGAAGTGCGTGACGTTCATACCAGCCATTACGGCCGTATCTGTCCGATTGAGACCCCCGAAGGTCCGAATATCGGCTTGATCTCCTCAATGTCGCTTTATTCGCATATTAACCATTTCGGTTTCCTTGAAACTCCGTACCGCAAGGTCGAAAACTGTCAGGTTACTGATGAAATTGATTACCTGTCAGCCGACCAGGAGGAAAAATACGTTATCGCCCAGGCAAATGCGCCTCTGGATGAAAACAATAAATTCAAACGTCCGTACGTTATGTCCCGTCTTCGCGGTGAGTCGGAAGAACATCCGGCTGAAGAAGTCCAGTACATGGACGTTTCCCCGAAACAGTTGGTCAGCGCCGCGGCCGGTATTATTCCTTTCCTGGAACACGACGACGCGAACCGGGCTCTGATGGGTTCGAACATGCAGCGTCAGGCGGTTCCGCTGTTGACTACGGAATCGCCGCTGGTGGGAACCGGCCTGGAAGGACGCGTCGCTAAAGACGCCCGCGCGGTTGTTTGCGCGGAAAAACCCGGAATTGTCGCGGAAGTTTCCTCCGCCAAGGTAGTCATAACCGTTGACGGCAAACCGGCAAACAAGACTTCCAAACCGGATTCCGTACAAAGTTACGAGCTTATCAAATTCATGCGCAGTAATGCCGGAACCTGCATCAATCAGCGTCCTATAGTAAGAAGCGGAGACAAGATTGAAGCGGGTCAGGTTATTGCCGACGGCGCCGCCACCTCCAAAGGAGAACTGGCCCTTGGTAAAAACCTGATGGTCGCGTTCATGCCGTGGTGCGGTTACAACTTTGAGGACGCGATAGTGGTAAGTGAACGCCTGGTCAAGGATGATATTTATACCAGCGTCCATATTGACGAATTTGAAGTCATCAGCCGGGAAACCAAACTCGGTCCGGAAGAAATCACCCGTGATATTCCGAATGTCAGCGAGGATGCCCTTCGCAATCTCGGCATGGACGGGGTTGTCAGCCTTGGGGCGGAAGTCAAACCCGGAGACATCCTGGTCGGCAAAATCACTCCCAAGAGCGAAACTGAGCTGGCTCCTGAAGAGCGCCTCCTGCGCGCTATCTTCGGTGAAAAGGCGGCCGACGTCAAAGATTCGAGCCTGGTCGTCAGCAGCGGCAAAGGCGGCGTGGTCATGGACGTCCGTTACGAATACGCTCAGGATCCGAATCAGCAGTCCATGACGAAATCGGAAATGCGTCGTCAGGCCAAATTTGTTAAAGACAACTATAAAATGGTCTTGAACGAACTGGTCGAGGAACTGGCCGACCGTCTGGCCGACCTGATGCTGGGCCAGAAGCTGCCGCATTCCATTTACGATGAATCTTCGAGCAAGGACAATGCGATCCTGATCAGTTCGAATCGCAAAGTCACGCGCAGCTCCATCCTGAAACTCGCCAACAAATATAACTGTTGGCGCATGGAAGACTGCCCGCTGAAAGAATCAATCGCGGAACTGATTGCTATCTATGCTCCGCGTTTTGAAGAAAATGAAAAAACCAGGGAAGAGGCGATCGCCACCCTGGAAAACGGCGAATCCGTTGATCCGGGCGTTATCAAACGGGTCAAGGTTTATATCGCCTGTAAACGTACTTTGCAGGTCGGTGATAAAATGGCCGGACGCCACGGGAATAAAGGTATTGTTTCAAATATCGTCGCCGTGGAAGACCTGCCGTTTATGGAAGACGGACGGCCGGTTGACATCGTTCTCAACCCGCTGGGCGTACCTTCCCGTATGAATGTCGGACAGGTACTGGAAACGCATCTCGGCTGGGCCGCTAAAATGCTCGGCATGAAAGTCGCCACTCCCGTATTCGACGGTATCAGCGAAGAAAAGATCGTCAATTTAATGGTCAAAGGCAACGCGGAAAACACAAAAGTCGAAAACCGCGATTATAATTGGGGATTCATGAAAAACGCTGAAGGCGAACTGCAATATGACGGGAAAACCGTTCTTTACGACGGCCGCACCGGCAATCCTTTCGATCAGCGAATCATGGTCGGCCAGATTTACATGTTGAAACTGGACCACCTGGTCGCCAATAAAATACACGCCCGCGCCGTCGGACCGTACTCTCTGGTTACTCAGCAGCCGCTCGGCGGTAAAGCCCAGCACGGCGGTCAGCGTTTCGGGGAAATGGAAGTGTGGGCGTTGGAAGCATACGGCGTCGCTTATGCTCTGCAGGAAATGCTTACCGTGAAAAGCGATGACGTTTCCGGTCGGGCCCGCATTTACGAATCGATTGTGAAAGGACATAACGTCCTTGACGCCGGCCGGCCCGAATCCTTTAACGTGTTGTTGAAGGAAATGCAGGGCCTTGGGCTGGATATCCGCACCGTCAAGAAAAATCATGAAACCAAATAGCTGGAGGGATGAACATTGATTGACAATACTTATGCCTACAGGGAATTACTCGGCAAGTCTTCAACGAATTCGTTCGAAGCTGTTTCGATAAATGTCGCTTCTCCGGACGTTATCCGTTCATGGAGTTTCGGCGAAGTAAAAAATCCTGAAACCATTAACTACCGCAGCTTCAAGCCGGAAAAGGGCGGACTCTTTTGCGAAAAGATTTTCGGGCCGACCCGCGACTGGGAATGTAACTGCGGAAAATACAAACGGGTAAAACATAAAGGCATCGTCTGCGACCGCTGCGGGGTTGAGGTCACTCAATCCAAAGTCAGAAGAGACCGTCTGGCGCACATCGAGCTCGCGGTTCCGGTTACTCACATCTGGTTTTTCAAGTGTATGCCGAGCCGTATCGGGCTGATGCTGGATATGACCGCGAAAGCTCTTGAACGCGTCGTTTACTATGAAGACTGGGTAGTTACCGATTCCGGCGACACCCCATTGGAAGTCGGACACTCGATGAGTGAACACGAATACCGTCAGGCGCGGGAAGATTACGGCGACGCTTTTGAAGCCGATATGGGCGCTTCCGCGATTTTGACGTTGCTGGAAAAAGTCGATCTGCCTTCGCTGAAATCCAAACTTGAAGCCAATCTTGACGAAACCAAAAACAAAGCGATCCGCAAAAAACTCGCTAAACGCCTGCGTCTGGTTGAAGGTTTCATTAAAAGCAATTCCCGTCCTGAATGGATGGTTATGACCGTTCTGCCGGTAATTCCGCCGGATCTGCGTCCTCTGGTTCCGCTCGAAGGCGGCCGTTTCGCGACATCCGACCTGAATGACCTTTACCGCCGCGTTATCAACCGCAACAACCGTTTAAAGAACCTGTTGCAGTTGAGTACCCCGGAAGTGATTATCCGTAACGAAAAACGGATGTTGCAGGAAGCGGTCGACGCCTTGATCGACAACGGTCGTCACGGCCGCGCCGTTACCGGCGCCGGGAACCGTCCTTTGAAATCGCTCAGCGATATGCTGAAAGGCAAACAAGGCCGTTTCCGCCAGAACCTGCTCGGTAAACGGGTTGATTATTCCGGACGTTCGGTTATTGTTGTCGGGCCGGAACTCAAACTGCACCAGTGCGGTATTCCCAAGAAAATGGCCCTGATTTTATTTGAACCGTTCATCATTCATCATCTTAAAGGCCGCAATTACGCACACACCGTACGCGGCGCCAAGAAAATGATCGAACGCGAAGAAACCGTGGTCTGGGATATTCTCGAAGAAGTTACCAAAGGGCACCCGGTTATGCTCAACCGCGCTCCGACTCTGCACCGTCTGAGTATCCAGGCTTTTGACCCGGTACTGATCGAAGGTTCGGCGATACGTCTGCACCCGCTGGTTTGTACCGCGTACAATGCCGACTTTGACGGCGACCAGATGGCGGTGCATGTGCCGCTTTCAAACGAAGCGCAGATGGAAACCAAGCTTCTGATGCTTGCGCCCAACAACATTTTCGGGCCCGCCAACGGGAAACCGATCATGACTCCGACTCAGGATATTACCCTGGGCGCTTATTACCTGACCCGTGAACCGCTCAAAAAAGACAAAGCCAGAATCTACAAGGATTACTTTGAAGTATTATACGCTTTGCATGAAGGATATATCGGTATCCATGACGCGGTTACGCTCCCGAATCCTGATCGCGGGAAAAAGACGGAGTACGGCAACAGTGAAGAAAAATACATCACCACTACCGCCGGACGCTGTATCTTTAATGAAATATGGGACGAAAGAATCGGGTTCTACAATTCAGTCGTAAAGAAAAAAGAACTGGGCGCATTGGTGAACAGTTCCTATAAGGTGGCCGGTCATGAAGCCACCGTCGGACTTCTGGACAGCTTGAAGGACCTCGGTTACAAATATGCGACTCTGGCCGGTATCTCCATATCCATAACGGACCTGGTAATCCCGGAAACCAAAGACGTGATGATCAATTCCGCCCGTGAACAGATCACCAAAGTCGTTAAACAATACAATGACGGCGTACTGACTGACGGTGAGCGGCACAATAAGATTATTGACATCTGGACACAGACAAGCAACAACGTCGCTAACGAATTGTTCAAGAAACTCGAAAGTGAATCCCTGCGGGGCAATGTCAATTCCGTTTACGCCATGCTTGATTCCGGCGCCCGCGGCAGCAAAGACCAGATTCGTCAGCTTGCCGGTATGCGCGGACTGATGGCCAAACCGTCCGGTGACATCATGGAACAGCCGATCACTTCAAACTTCCGTGAAGGGCTTTCCGTACTTGAATACTTCATCAGTACTCACGGCGCCCGCAAAGGTCTGGCCGATACCGCCCTGAAAACAGCTGAATCCGGTTACATGACCAGGAAACTGGTTGATGTGGCACAGGATATCATCTGCCGCAAACATGACTGCGGAACAGTCAAAGGAATATGGGTTTCGGCAATTGTTGAAGGTGACGAGATTGTTCTGCCTCTGCGCGACCGCATTGTCGGACGTTCCAGCGCCATGGACATTAAGGATCCGGCTTTCGACGACGGCAGACTGATCATCGCCGCCAATGAGGAATTCACTCCCGAAAAGGCCGCCCTCGTGGAAAAACGCGGTATTTTGAAAGTGATAATCCGTTCAACCCTTACTTGTGAAGTCGATCACGGCGTTTGCGTTAAATGCTATGGCCGCAACCTGACCAGCACCCGGCTGGCGGAACCCGGCGACGCGCTCGGCATTATTGCCGCGCAGTCTATCGGTGAACCCGGTACGCAGTTGACCATGAGAACGTTCCATATCGGCGGCACCGCGTCCTCCGCTTATAAACAGCCGGTTATCGCGGCTCGCAGCGCCGGTACGGTTAAATTGATCAATGTCCGTACCGTCGAAAACCAGAAAGGCGAAACGGTAGTTGTAAATAAAACCGGTTACGTTTCGATTTACGACGCCAAGTCTGCTAAAGACATCGAAGCCAAAAACCGTCAGAAAGCAAAAGAAGAAGCTGAAGTTATCGGTTCTTTCTATAATGAAAAATACGATTTTACTTCCGACGCTCTCCATGAAGCTGAACTCGAACGTTACGAACTTGAAACCGGTGCGATACTTCAGAAAAAAGACGGCGATAAAGTCAAAGCGAACGAACAATTCGTTCATTGGGATCCCTATCATGTCCCGATTATTGCCGAAGAAGAAGGTATCGTTGAGCTCCACGACCTGGTTGAAGGCGTAACTCTCAACCGTTCAAAACGCGGCGGCACCGAAGAAACCACGGTTATGGAACACCGGGAAGACCTGCATCCGCAAATCGTTATTACCGACAAGAACGGCGAATTTGTGGCTAATTATCCGTTGCCGGCAGGGGCTTTCCTGATGACCAAAGCCAAGGCGAAAATCACTCCCGGTATGGCTTTGGCGCGAGTTCCCCGACAGGCGGCCAAGAATAAGGACATTACCGGCGGTCTGCCGCGTATTTCGGAATTGTTCGAGGCAAGAATACCGAAAGATATTGCGGAAATCGCGCGTATCGACGGCGTTATTGAACTTGACAAGATGGTCAGGGGGAAACGCCAGTTGGTCATTCGCGATCCCGAAACCGGAGTCACCGAGGAACATAACAATATTCCGGCCTACAAGCACCTTTCCGTAAGTAAAGGCGATATGGTGCATAAGGGACAGAAACTGACTGAAGGTTCGGTCGTTCCGCATTCGTTGCTGGAAATCTGCGGACCGCAGGAACTGCAACGTTATCTGGTGGATGAAATTCAGTTGGTCTACCGCGCCCAGGGCGTTGAAATCAACGACAAGCATATTGAGGTGATCGTTCGGCAGATGATGCAGAAAGTCAGGGTTACTGACCAAGGCTCGACCATCTATTTGAACGGCGAACAGGTTGACCGTCTCGCTTTTGAGTCCGAAAACAAACGGGTCATAGCGCAGGGCGGCAAACCGGCGGAAGCCGAACCGATCGTTCTCGGTATAACTAAAGCCACTCTGGAAACAGAAAGCTTTATTTCCGCCGCGTCTTTCCAGGACACCACCCGCATCCTTACGGAAGCGGCGACCCTTGGCAAAGAAGACTTGCTTGCCGGTTTCAAAGAAAACGTCATTACCGGTCATCTTATTCCAGCCGGAACCGGAACCGAGGAAATGCAGAATATCCAGTTGCAGTACCTCGGCGAAGAAATTCCGCCTGAAATAATGGAATTGGAACCGGAATTTGAAGAAGCGGAAGAGTAAATTGGCGTAGTATCCGGGGAAGAAAGAAGCGCTTCTCTACAAGAAGCCGGCTCTTCTTCCCCGTTTTCCGGGCTGTAAAAATTACCGGTTTGAATTTTTTTTGTTGAAAAAAAGAAAAAAAATTTGTAAAAACGGAAAAATCGGGTATTTTAAGCCCTCTAGCTAAAATTTTTAAAGAACAGTATAAATTACAGGTAAAAAAAATGCCGACAATCAACCAGTTAGTCCGTAAAGGACGACAAGTGAAGATAAAGAAGAGCAAATCGAGAGCTCTTGACCGTTGTCCTCAAAGACGCGGGGTTTGTTTACAGGTTACAACCAGAACGCCTAAGAAGCCTAACTCGGCGCTGCGTAAAATCGCCAGGGTACGCTTGACCAACGGCCAGGAAGTCACCGCTTATATCGGCGGCGAAGGACACAACCTTCAGGAACACTCTGTCGTACTGGTCAAAGGCGGTCGTGTCCGCGACCTGCCGGGCGTGCGTTACCATGTAGTTCGGGGCGCTTTGGACAGTCTTGGGGTTAACGACCGCAAGCAGGGACGCTCCAAATATGGGGTGAAACGTCCTAAATAAGGGACTTACTGTTGTAAATGTATACTGTCGTCATCGTCCGGTGCCGGCAGTTTTGTTGTTAAAGTTTTTGTTTTATAATCATTTAAAGGTCAGAACTAAAAGGACAGCTTATGAGAAGACGCAGACCAGAAAAGCGGCAGCTGACGCCTGACGTTAAGTATAATAGTGAACTGGTTTCCCGGTTGATTAACACTATTATGAGCCGTGGCAAAAAATCCACCGCTCAAAGTATCGTATACGGCGCTTTTGACGCAATTCAGAAAAAGAAAAACGGCATGGAGCCCCTGGAAGTATTTCTTCAGGCTCTCGAAAATGTGAAACCGAAACTCGAAGTTAAAAGCCGCCGGGTCGGCGGGGCGACCTATCAGGTGCCCATCGAAGTGAACACCGAACGTCAGGTTGCTTTGGCTTTACGCTGGATCGTTGGTTTTTCAAAAGGCAAGAAAGGCAAATCCATGATGGATGCGCTGGCAAGTGAACTGCTTGACGCTTTTGACAATACCGGTTCTTCAGTAAAAAAACGTGAAGAAACGTTTAAAATGGCTCAGGCCAACAAAGCGTTTGCGCATTACAGATGGTAGGTAGAAGTAAATGTCAGATATGGTGAAAAAAGAATATGTCGAGGCTCCGGGCAGACACGTCCCCCTCGCGAAAGTCAGAAACATCGGGATAATGGCCCATATTGACGCCGGGAAGACTACCCTTTCCGAGCGTATCCTGTTTTATTGTGGCGTCAGTTATAAAATCGGCGAAGTTCATGAAGGTACTGTCACCATGGACTGGATGGAACAGGAACAGGAACGCGGCATTACTATTACCAGTGCGGCCACGACTTGTTATTGGAAAAATCACCGTATCAATATAATCGATACTCCCGGACACGTGGATTTTACCGCGGAAGTTGAGCGTTCCTTACGGGTGCTTGACGGTGCGGTCGCCGTTTTTTGCGCGGTAGGCAAAGTTCAGCCGCAGAGTGAAACTGTTTGGCGGCAAGCGCAGAAATATAATGTCCCGGTGGTGGTCATGGTTAACAAAATGGACCGTACCGGGGCTGATTTTTATGCCGTGGTGGATGATATCAGATTCAAACTCGGCGCTACTCCGGTACCTGTACAAGTGCCGATCGGGGCCGAAGAAAATTTTTCCGGCGTGATCGACATAATTTCCCGGAAAGCAATTTATTTCGACGGCGATGAAACCGGCGCGACAATGCGCGTCGAAGAAGTACCTGAAGAATATCGGGAAAAAACCGAGGCGTCCCGCCACCAGATGATAGAATGCCTGGCGGAAGTTGATGACGATATAATGGAACTTTTTCTTGAAGATAAAACGCCTGACGAGGAGCTTATAAAGAAAGCTGTCCGCAAAGCGACTCTCAGCGCCCAGATCGTTCCGGTAGCCTGCGGAACCGCATTTAAGAATAAAGGCGTCCAGCCTCTGCTTGATATTATCATGGATTACATGCCCTCTCCTCTGGATGTCTGGGAAATCCATGGCACCGAACCTGATTCCGGCGAAGCCATGACCCGCCATGCCGGCGATATGCAGCCGTTTTCCGCTTTGGCTTTCAAAATCATGAACGATCCCTTTGTCGGCAAACTGACTTTTATCCGGGTTTACAGCGGCGTCGCGGAAAAAGGCATGTCCGCGTACAATCCGCGCACCAACAAACGCGAACGGCTCGGCCGCCTGCTCCAGATGCACGCCAACAGCCGTGAAGAACGCGACTGCATATACAGCGGCGACATTGCCGCTGTCGTGGGGCTTAAAAACGTAACCACCGGAGATACGATCTGCGATGAGAAAAAGCCGATCGTACTCGAATCAATGACTTTCCCTGAACCGGTTATTTCAATCGCGGTGGAACCCAAAACTACCGCCGACCGGGACAAACTTTACAAGGCGCTCGGCGCTCTTTCCGACGAAGACCCGACATTCTCAGTTCGCAGCGACGAGGAAACCGGCCAGACGATCATTGCCGGGATGGGCGAACTTCACCTGGACATTATTCAAGACCGTCTGGTTCGTGAATTCAAGGTCGGATGCAATACCGGTGCGCCTGAAGTCGCATATCGCGAAACTATCCTTAAAGAAGCTGACGCCGATACTAAATTCGCCCGCCAGAGCGGCGGTCGTGGCCAGTACGGTCATGTTATCTTGAAAATATACCCGCAGGAACGCGGACATGGCATCACGATTGAAAACAAGGTCGTCGGCGGCAGGATTCCCAAAGAGTATATCAAGCCGGTTGAAAACGGTATCCGGGAAGCCGCTCAAACCGGGGTTCTCGCCGGGTACCCGATCGTGGATTTCCATATCGATATCCTTGACGGTTCTTATCACCCCGTCGACTCTTCTGAAATGGCTTTCAAGATTGCCGGTTCGATGGCGCTCAAGGAAGCCGCCAAAGCCGCGGGAATGGTTCTGCTTGAACCGATAATGAAAGTTGAAATTACCACCCCTGACGAAAACATGGGGGACCTCATCGGCGACATTACTTCCCGCCGCGGAAATATCGTGGAAGTAGATTCCGACTATCAGGAACTGTTTACTAGAATTCTGGCGCAGATACCGCTGTCGGAATTATTCGGTTACGCGACCGCGATCCGTTCGCTGTCGCGCGGCCGGGCGTCGTACTCAATGGAGCCGTCGCATTTTGACCCTGTACCGAAAACAATTCAAGAAAAAGTAATGGAGAAGAACTGATCATGAGCAACTCGAAAAAACAGAAAATCAGAATCCGGCTTCAGGCGTATGAACATAGTATCCTGGACAAGTCCGTCTCGGATATTATCGGTACCGCCAAAAGAACCGGTTCCATGATTGTCGGGCCGATTCCGCTTCCGACGCGCACGGAACGTTTTACAGTAAACCGTTCCCCCCATGTCAATAAGAAGTCTATGGAACAGTTCGAAATCAGGACCCATAAACGTGTATTAGAGATTATCAACCCGACCGTTAAAACGGTTGATGAGCTCAAAAAGCTCAATCTTCCCGCCGGAGTCGATATCTCTATCAAGATCGGAGCCTAAACGGGTTCCGGAATACCAATGCCCCCGTACTGATTGGGAGTATGTATTTAACCAAGGAGCAAATTATGAAAGGTTTAATCGGTAAAAAACTCGGGATGTCCCAGGTCTTTGACGACTCAGGGAAAGTCACTCCCGTAACTGTCATTCAGGCAGGACCTTGCACGGTCGTCGATGTGATGACCAAGGATCGCGACGGATATTCCGCGATTCAGTTGGGTTTTGGGACTAAAAAGGCGAAAAATGTCTCCAAGGCAATGCTTGGACATTTCCAAAAAGCCAATCTCAAAACGGAATTGCCGGCGGTTCTCAGAGAATTCCGCACGGACAAAGACCCGGAAGTCGAACTTGGCAGCGTTCTCAGCGCCGACACTTTCGAAGCGGATGAATTCCTCGATGTTACCGGAGTTGTCAAAGGACGCGGTTTCCAAGGGGTAGTCAAACGCTACAACTTCGGCGGCGGTCGTTATTCCCACGGCGGCGGCTGGAAAAGAAAACCCGGTTCCGTCGGGCAATGCGAATTCCCCGGCCGGATTGACAAAGGCAAGAAAATGCCTGGTCATATGGGTAATGTCCGCAGAACTATCCAGAATCTGCGCGTAATCCGCGTAATAGCTGAAGAAAACGTTATTTTCGTCAAAGGCGCCATTCCGGGGCCGGTCGGCGGAACCGTTCTTTTGCGTTCAGCTGTTAAAAAAACCAACAGCAAATAATCCCGGAGGGTATAAAAATGTCTAAGAATTTACAGATTATCGACAGCAAAGCCGCTGTCGTCGGCGAATATACTCTTCCGGATAGTTGCTTTGAACTTGAAAAAGGTTCACAGGCTGTCCATGAGTGCGTCGTAGGCTTTTTAGCCGAACAGCGCGCCGGTACTGCCTGCACGAAAACCCGCGGCGAAGTTCGCGGCGGCGGCGCCAAGCCTTTCCGCCAGAAAGGAACCGGCCGCGCCCGTTCCGGCAGCAACCGTAACCCTGTATGGACCGGAGGCGGTACTGTTTTTGGACCAACTCCCCGCAGTTACGCCAAAAAAATTAACAAGAAAGTCCGCAAACTGGCCCTGAAAAGAGCTTTTTCCGAGCGGATTGAAGAAGACAGTGTAATCGTTCTTGACAAGATTGAATTCGCTGATGGAAAAACTAAAGGCGCCAAAGCTCTTCTGAGCGCTTTGAAGATAGACCGCAATGCCTTGCTCGTTGTTCCCGAATATACCGAAAGCATTATAAAAGCTACCGGTAATCTGGATAACGTGGTTTTACGCAGTGCGGCCAGCGCTAACGTTTATGAACTTCTTCGTTTCTCAAAACTCATTTTCACCAAAGATTCCCTTGACATTCTGGTCAAGCGGATGGGTTAAGGAGGAATATAAATGAAGAACGCATATAAAATAATAATTTCCCCGTTGATTACTGAGAAAAACAACGAGCTTGCCGCACAGGGCAAATATGTTTTCAAGGTTGATCCCAAGGCGGAAAAAATAGAGATAGGGCGGGCTGTTGAAGAGCTTTTTGATGTAAAGGTCAAGTCCGTCAACGTTATGAACTATAACGGCAAACCCAAGCGCGCCGGAAGGTCAATGATAACCGGCCGCCGTGCTGACTGGAAAAAAGCCGTTATAACTCTTGCTGAAGGCAGCATAGACTTGTTTTAACAGCGAAGATTGAGGTAAAAAATGGCTATAAAAAGTTATAATCCAACGACTCCCAGTAAACGGGGCATGACCGTTTCTGATTTTGCTGAAATTACGGCTGATGCTCCGCAGAAGAGTTTGACCAAAGGTAAAAAATCTACCGGCGGACGCAATAATCTGGGACGTGTCACCACTCGTTTCCGCGGCGGCGGCAACAAACGTCGTCTGCGCGAGATTGACTTCAAGCGTGAAAAGGACGGAATTCCGGCGAAAGTCGAAAGCATTGAATATGATCCGAACCGCACCGCCAATATTGCGCTGCTGTCGTATGCCGATGGCGAAAAACGTTATATTCTGGCTCCTGTCGGCCTTGCCGTCGGGACTACCGTTATGAACGGCGAAAAAGCGGAGCCGAAAAACGGCAACTGCATGCTCCTGAAGAACATTCCGCTCGGCCTGAGCATTCATAATATTGAAATGCAGCCGGGACGCGGCGCCAAGCTTGTCCGTTCCGCCGGACAGGTTGCGATACTGCGCGCCCGTGAAGGAAAATACGCTCAGGTAAAACTGCCCTCCGGTGAAGTTCGCTTGATCAATGTTGAATGCCGCGCCACTATCGGTCAGGTAGGCA
>JBAYCO010000017.1:0-18281 GCA_041668685.1 Victivallaceae bacterium
ATAAAAATATGCCGGCCGCTCTGCGTCTGGTCGGTACTCTTGCGAAACAGCTCGCCTCGGAGCGCGGCGGCAATTTGGAATTGTCTATCCTCGGCCATGCGATAAGGACTTTTCAGGAAATGATAAAAACCAAGAACGCGATGGCTGAAATAAATGCCCCGGCGAGAGTCGGAAAATCATATTTTTCCGCGGTTCCGGAAAGCGTCAGGGAAAAATACCCGGACAACATGCTCCTGAAAATGCATCCTTTCCGGGCTTATAAAGTGTGTGAAAGCGCCGGACGGTTCAGCGACGGCGAACTGGCGCAGACTTTGCGGGATATTCTCGACGCTAACCGCAAACTGGTTTCCGGCGCCGGAAATCCGCGTATAGTCCTGGAACAACTGGTAACGGCAATTACCGGCAAGTAAGTTGCAGGAGCAGCTTGCTCCGCAACAGGAAACTTCAGCGTTATGGTCGCGGCGCGAGGCCGCGCTCGCGGCTGCGAAAAATGGAATAACGGAATGAAAATATTGAACGAACATATTCAAAACGCATATAAAGTGCTTGCCGGCGGAATGTTGAGCAGGGAAGAAGCCATCGCCCTTGACCGGGAGGTAAACGGTCCGGAGTTGTTGGACCTGTTGTCGTTGGCTAATAAGGTCAGGGAAAAATACGTTCCCGGCGTACAGGTTTGCTCTATCCTCAACGCTAAATCCGGCGTCTGTTCGCAAAACTGCAAATTTTGCGCCCAGTCGGCTCATCACGACACTCATATCGAGACCTATCCGCTGCTTGACGGGGAAAAAGTCCTGGACGCGGTAAAAACGGTTTACGATTCGGGAGTGCGGTCTTTCGGTTACGTAACCAGCGGTTACGGTTATTTGAAGCCGGATGAGGAATTCTTTTCAATAATGGCCGTGCTTGACGCGATCCATGCGGAATATCCCGACCTTAATATTTGCGTTTCGCTCGGCATTTTAAGCGAGGAAACCGCAAAAATATTGTCTGAACACCACTGCGCCCGTTACAATATAAATTTGCAGACGGCTCCGGCGAAATATGCCGAGCTTATCGCCGATACCCACACCATACAGGAAAAAATCGACACGATAAAATATTTACAGTCGTTCGGGGTTAAAATCTGCTGCGGCGGTATTTTCGGACTGGGTGAGACTTCCGTTGACCGTATTGATATGGCGTTGGCGGTAAGGGATCTGGATGTTGACGGCATCCCGCTGAATGTGCTCATGCCGATACCCGGCACGCCGCTTGCCGGGCGTCCGATAATGGAACCGTATGAAGTCGCGAAAAGCTTTGCGCTTTTTCGGTTGCTTAACCCGAAAAAGATGATCAAATTCGCCGCCGGGCGGGAAACCGCACTGAAAGATTTTCAGGGGCTGTTGATGTTGTCCGGCGTCAATGCGCTGATGACCGGCGGGTACCTGACGACGCGCGGCCGTTCCGTGGAGGAAGATCAAAAATTCATAGAACGCCTGAATAAATTCAACCTTAAAGCTGAAAATATTTGAGAAAATTACGGATTTCAAACGCCGGGAAACTTATATGAAACTGACAATGTTCACCATGTATTGTTCGCTTGGGGCTTCCAGCCGTTACCGCTACTATATGTATGCGGAGCGGATGCGTGATGGCGGCGACGAGGTGGATATTTTTAATTTTTTTGACCAGTACTATCTGCGCTGCCTGTACCGCGGTGAAAAAGTCGGTTTCGGCAATATCCTGAAGTATTACAGGCAACGCTTCAAGGATATCAGCCGGGCGCAAGGGAAGCTGCTTATTGAATATGAACTGTTTCCTTATCTGCCTTGGCTGATTGAACGTTTTTTTCTCAAAAAGCATGAATATGTCCTGAATTTTGACGATAACGTCTGGGAAAAATACAAAGGCAAACCGTTGCTTGCCGGTAAATATGACGCTTTAGTGCGGAATGCTTCCGGGGTTATCGTCGCTAATGACTTCCTTTACAAAAAAGTCAGGCTGCTTAATGAAAATGTCATAAAAATCCCTACTGTTGTCGATCCGGAACTGTATAAAACGCCAAAAGAGAAGTTCGACAAGTTTACGCTGGCCTGGATTGGCACTCCGGTAACTTATATGTATCTGGAAAAACATGCGGAAATATTGCGCGGAATGGCGGAAAAATATGATTTTGAGTTGCTGGTCGTTGCCCGCAAATCACTTGAAGACCGCCGTATCGAAGGGGTTGAAATGCGTTTTGAAAACTGGTCGCAGGAGCGCGAAGGCGAGTTGCTTGCCCGGTCCCATGTCGGGATAATGCCGTTGACGGACGATGATTTTTCGCAGGGCAAGTCGGCTTTTAAACTGATTCAGTACGCCGCGGCCGGACTTCCGGTTATCGCCAGTTCGGTAGGCGAAAATTGCAATGTCGTCGAAGACGGGAAAACCGGTTTCCTGGCGGATTCGCCGGAGGCCTGGAGCGAAGCGCTGGGGAAACTTATTAATAACGCCGGGGTGTATTCCGCGATGGCAGAGAACGCCCGCGCGGCGTCTTGTAATTATTCCATACAAAAGTATTACCCGGTTTTCAGAGATTTTATTTATAAGGGATTTTTGGTTTTAGTAGCGCCGTGTCTCGATGAGACCGGCGACATGAAACGGTGACAGGCCATATAATGTTGCTCTTTGCCGCTTTCATCGAAAGCCGGCCTACTTGAAATTCCCGGTGCGGCCGATTAGATTAAGATGTATAGATATTTTTGCACTTTAGCTTAACAACCCAGCAAACAGGAGGAGTCAGTATGATAGAGAAGATCAAAAACCTGCCGGAGAATGTTATCGGGTTCAACGCCAAGGCGCAGATTACCGGAGAGGATTACGAAAAAGTCCTTATTCCCTTGGTGGAGGAAAAACTCAAAAAGTTTAAAAAGCTTAATCTTTTATATCACCTGGGCGATGAATTTGAAAAATTCGAGCCGCGCGCGATGTGGGATGACGCCAAGACCGGTTTCCTGCACTTGCGTTCATGGGGAAAAATAGCGATAGTGACCGATGTGAGCTGGATTCGCGGAACCTCCAGGGTTTTTGCTTTGCTGCTCCCGGCGCATGTCAAAATCTTTGCCAACAAAGACATTGACGAAGCCGTAAAATGGGTTTCCGAATAAAATACTAAGCTCTTTGCGCCCCTGGGGACAGGGGCGGCTACATCATTTTCGTAATATCCTGGCTATCAAATGTAGCCACGGCTGTCCCCAGCCGTGTCGGACTAAAACAACGGACGGCAGAAGAATTGGCTGATCCTTAAAGCTATCTTCCCAGTTTTTTCCAGACCGGTTCGAGATCAACCATTTGTTTGGTTTGCGCCGCCTGATCGAGGGCCAGCGCAACTACCGCGCTTTCGAGGCCTTCGTCGCCGCTGCATTTGGGAGCGATGTTTTTACTCATGGTTTCGTAGAGTTCTTTCATTATAAAGGCATCGCCGCCGCCGTGTCCGTCCGCTCCGAAATTGATAAGGGTTTCACCTTCGTCGCTGATGCATTTGTAACGCAGGGAGCTGGAGTACAGTTCAAGTACCATGGTCCCTTCCGTGCATGAGAAATACATCCGGCGTTCGGGGATGGCGTTGGACATGGTTGCCTGGAACATTACGCGGATGCCGTTGCGGTACTGCATGATGCCGACCTGATTGTCCATGAGGTCCTTATCGGCGGTGAACGGTGAATCCACCCGGTGCGGGTCCGGCCAGGATGCAAATGTTTCTTGGCCGTATTTTTCCATATAGCGCTGATTTTCCGGAACGAAATAATCACGTCCTCCGAATGAGGCGATCTTACTCGGCAGGCTTTCGCAGAACCAGTTTATCAGGTCCAGGTCGTGACAGCATTTTTCCAGGATATGGGGGCCTGCCAGTTTGCTCAGTCGCCGCCAGTTCATCATAATGTAACCGCCATGGGCCGGGGTGATGTTTTCATTGGCGTCGATGCTGAGAATTTTTCCGAGTTTGCCGGACGAGAGCAGTTCCTTGGCCTTGCGGTAAAGTTTGGAGTAACGCAGAACGAAACCGGTGGCGAAAATCAACCCGGATTTCTGGTGGGCTTCAAAGATTTCCTGGCAATCTTTGATAGTGGTTGCGAGCGGTTTTTCGGAAAAAACGTTTTTGCCTGCCGCAAAACCCGCCAGAATATGTTCTTTGTGAAACGCGTTCGGGGAAAATACCAGTACCCACTCGACACCCGGAGTATTTATTGCTTCCTGGTAAGTTTCGCAGATTGCGGTTTCCGGGGAACGCCAGGTTTCAATGGCTTTTTGGCACTGTTTTTTATCGGGGTCGAATACCGACAGTACTTTTACATTGCCATTTGAATCCTGTAGTAAATTGTTAGTTACGGCACGGCCGCGGCCGCCTGCGGAAATTACCGCCACGCTTATTTTTTTTGCTTTTTCAGACATTTTATTAATTCCGTTAATTTGTTAAAAACAGCTAACTGTGTTATACTATAATGCGTTTGATCTATAAATAAAATGGATAAAAACCGCTTTGTTAATGACTGTTTAAGTTGGTGAGATAAGTTATGCTTGAAAAAAATAAAGAAAACAAGTACGATGTTCACAGGGCGCCGAAAGGAATTCAGCAGATACACCGTGATTACGGTTTGTGGCTTATCGGGGGCGGAGTGGAGGGTATTACCGCACCGGATTCTTTTTTAAGGTGTCGCCCCCGGTATTTTGAGTTTTATTCTATTTCCCACATGCACCAGGGGGCGGGTCGTTTGTGGTTGGAACCGGAACGGGAATGTGATATTAAAGTTGGCCAGGGCATAATAATCTGCCCCGGAACCCTGAACCGTTACGGCGGAATTAACGGGAAACCGTATGTAGAGGATGCGCTCCAGTTTTGCGGGCCGGTTGTTGATATGATGCGTAAAGCCGGAATAATCAGGGATGGAGTTTTTGATTTCGGGGAAGGCCGCCGTCTTCTGCCCATCATAAAGCTGTTGCGGGACCCGGCGGCGGATTCGCAGATAAACGCCAATATCGCTTTACAGAAACTGCTGATTGATATTTATAACGAAAGCCGGCGTTTGACGACATCCGGCCCGGATTCGGCTGTGGACAGGCTCATTGCCACCGTCAAGGAACAGACCGGACGCTGGTGGACGGTGGACGAAATGGCTGAATTTTGTAATTTGAGTGATGATCAGTTCAGGCGTTTATTTTTCCGGCGTACCGGTATGCTGCCTAAGATCTATATTGACCGCCTGAAAATACAGAAAGCCAGTGAACTGCTGACGTCCAGGCGTCTGAAAGTCACGGAAATTGCACAACTCCTCGGTTATGTGGACCAGTATCATTTTTCCCGCCGGTTCAAGAAACTGACCGGGATGTCGCCTCGCCATTACCGGCAGGCTTTTTCATTGAACGCTTGAAAAAGGTTGTTTCCGGCATTAGCTTTATAATTCAATATGCAGCACAACCGTTCCGGTTGTGTTTCTGCTCAAGGAGCTGTATGAAAAACTGGGATATTCAAAAATTACTGCCTTTATTACGGGAATGCGGGGAAATCGCTTTGCGTTATTACGATGATCCGCCTATGGAAGTAAAGGCCGATAAATCAATCGTTACCGCTGCTGACAAGGCGATTGAAAAAAGACTGGCGGAGGAATTCGACCGTCCTGAAGAAGGCGTTTACCTGATCGGCGAGGAGACGGTGAAGAACCGCTCCGAAGAATATATTCAAAATGCCCTGCATGGAACCGCCTGGGTGGTTGACCCCATCGACGGTACGGCGCCTTATTCGATAGGCCTGCCCGCCTGGGGAATATCCGTTGCTTTCATGGAGAATGGAGTAATAAAGGAAGGCGCGGTTTATCTGCCGCCGCAGAATGACTGTTTGTTTACGGACGGGGAAAGGGTACGGCGATGCGCCGACATGCGCGGCGGCGGGGAACCGGAGGATTTTGAATTCAAACTGCGTCCGTTGAGCCCGGAAAGCGTTATCTGCGTCTCCCAACTGGGTGTTAAAAACGCCCTTTTCCATATGTCCAACCAGATATTTTCCTGGAGCGGCTGCGTAGCCTCATTGTACTGTTTGTTTACCGGAAAAGTCCTCGCTTATATCGCCTCTTTAAATCTCTGGGATATAGCCGCTTCACTGGCGATAATGGAACGTTCCTCCATAGTTGCGCGGGCGGGTAACGGGAAAAAATTGACAGGCGTTATGGATGATGATTTTTTTGAGCTTGCCCCTGATTGCGGTGAACGCTGGAAACTGCGTTCATATGCGGTTATAGCCCCCGATGATGAAACGGTGGATTTTGTCCTTCAAAACTCTAAATTTTCGGAGCGGTTATGAGCAGAACCGGAAGAAAACGTACTAAACAGCATTTTCCTGAGCCGGAGGGATTTGTCTATGTCGTCAGCCTCGGCTGCCCCAAAAATTTGGTCGACACGGAAGTTATGACCGGAGTGTTGCTGAGCAGCGGATTCTGCTTGTCCATGGATCCGGCGCAGGCTGATGTTTATCTGATCAACACCTGTGCTTTTATTCCGCCCGCGCGCGCTGAAACCGAGGCGGCTGTCGAGGAGGCTCTGGCATGAAAAAAACAGGCTCCCGGACAACGCCGGATAATTGTTGCCGGGTGCCTTGTCCAGTGGGACAAGACCGCCTCATGGCGGAAACGGTTTCCTGGAGTTGATTTCTGGCTGGGCGTTGACCAGTTCCCGGACATTGCCGGACTGCTGAAAAATAATGAATCGGCTTATTTGCGCAACGCCGTTCCGTCATTTCTCTATGACGAGAAAACCCCGCGTCTTCAGCTTACCCTGCCGCATATCGCTTATTTGAAGATTGCCGACGGCTGTAATAACCGCTGTTCGTATTGCGCCATCCCGGATATCCGGGGAAATCTGCGCAGCCGTCTTATTGAGTCGGTGGTTGCGGAAGCCGCTGCCGCCTTGGATAACGGCGCTTCCGAGCTGATCGTGATGGCGCAGGATATTACCGCTTTCGGCGCTGACCGCGCAGACGGCGGCGATTTATCCGCGCTGCTGACTGAACTCGACAAACTGCCTGGCGTTTTCTGGATTCGCCTGCTTTATACGCATCCGGCCCATTTTTCGCAAAAACTGATTGAAACCATTGCCGGTTCCCGGCATGTCATACCGTATGTCGACATGCCGCTACAGCATATTTCCGACAAACTGCTCAAAAGCATGCGGCGGCATATTTCGGAAGAGGCTACTCGTGAACTGCTTGCGCGCATGCGGGCGGGAATTCCGCAACTGGCGCTCAGGACAACTTTAATTACCGGGCTGCCCGGTGAAACCGCTGATGATTTCAAATTGCTGAAGGATTTTGTCATTGAACAGGAATTTGACCGCCTGGGAGTTTTCAGCTATTTTCCTGAACCGGATACTCCGGCGGCGGGTTTCCCTGAACAGGTCACGGCGGCGCCGGCGGAAGAACGAGCCGCTGAATTAATGGAAATTCAGGCAAAAATAGCATTAAAAAAGAATAATTTACTTGTCGGACGCGAATTTGATGTTATTGTTGATTTTGTTGAAGATTCCGGAACGGTCGGCAGAACGTATATGGACGCCCCGGAAATTGATAATATTGTCGTAATGCCGGAGGTTTTCGATTTGGCTCCGGGACAAATATGCAAAACGCAAATTACAGCGGCTGAAACTTATGAGTTAACTGCCGGGTTGATAAATTAAATAAAAGGTGAAAATGAATTTCCCGAACGCACTGACTTTAACCAGAATTATCCTGATCTTCATTTTTATCATTCTTGCCGCCAACGCGGACGGGAAGGTAGAAATGTTCAACCGTGTCCATACCATCAGGGTTATTGCGTTTATTGTGGCCGTGATTGCGGCGCTGACCGATATGCTGGACGGGTACCTTGCCCGGAAACTCAACCAGATAACGGATTTCGGCAAACTGATGGATCCGCTGGCGGATAAAATATTCGTTACCGGGATAATGCTCATTCTGGTGCAGTATCAACTTTTGCCCGCCTGGGTCGCGGTCGTGATCATCTCGCGTGAGTTCCTGGTTACCGGGCTTCGCATGCTGGCTCTCAAGGAATCGGAACTGATTGCCGCAGACATATGGGGAAAGATCAAAACTACTTTGCAAATGGTAATGATCGGAATCGGCGGGCTTTCATGGATCGGCGTTTTTGATTTGCGCACTTCGTCTGTCGCCGGGGTATCCGCCTGGTCAATATGGATGTTTTTCCTTTGTCTTCTGGCCCTGATAACCATCTGGTCGGGCCTGGGATATTTCGTCAAATACAAAAAACTCTACATCAACTCACTTAGCTGAACGTTCCGGTTCCTTTTCATAGAGGACCAGCCAGCCGTCCCGGATCTGGTTTTTCAGGATGATTTTATATCTTTTCTTGAGATCCGGCATCAGTGACGGACCGAATTTTGTCCAGGCCTCCAGACTGTTGAAACCGAATACGTAAATGGTATTGTCCGGCATTTTAACTTTGGGATCGTAAATTTTTATTTTCGCATAACTTATTGGCGGACAGGCCGTGTAAACGTTCGGCAGGGCTTGGGATACGTAACCCATTTCCGGCATAGTCAGCATTTGCAGGAACGGCCATTTCGCGACGACCGGGCGATTGAAATACCTGGTTTCCAGAAGCTTGCAGGCCTTCTGGTTTTCCCACAGGTCGTTCAGGTATTCGCGGCTTCTTTCAAGATATTCGCCGGAACGCCGGAAGCGGTTGGGCAGCTTCAGGTAAAAGGAACCGTTCGTGTTCAAAATACCGATAAGCATAAGAAATACCGCCAATATGCTGGTCAGGTATTTCTTTTGAGAAAATGTATTCAGGGCGATGAAAATATACATCGGGAAAACAATAAACGCCGTATAACGCGGCAGCGGACAGTTATAAATGGAGTAGGACACCCAGAAACCGCCGGTCATTATTAATATCAGAAGCGATATTTTATCCTTGTCCGGCAGTTTGAACAAGGTTTTGTTTTTAATTACGGCGATTGCTTTGACAACAGTGACGAACACCATGATCAACAGCGCGGCGAACTGTACCGGCATCAAGTACCTGAAATGGAAATCCAGAGAATCAAGCCATTGCCCCGGTATGATTTTGCCGCTGAGGAGGCCATCGTGGACGCCGAAGCGTTCAAACATGGAGAGCCCGATAAGGAGTATTGCGCCGATGAAAAACGGACAGTACTTTTTCAGGCGTTGCCGCCATTCGTTGCCGGAAAGGCAGATATCCGCGAACAGCCACAGTATGAACGCGGCTGCTAAGTTGATGGCGGTGGTTTTGCACAGCACCGCGATAACAATGAACAGGAAACCGAGCCAATATTTTTTGTCCGCCAGGAAATAAATGCACAGGATAGTCGCGCAGAGCACGGTGCATTCCTGCCCCAGGGCGGTAACTCGTCCGGCCATGACCGGTTCGCACATGGCGGCGATGCACCAAAGCAGAGCCCACCACGAGAGCACTCCGAATTTGCACAGTATGGAATAGCTCAGCCCGAAAACCAGCGCCAGGCAGGAAATATTGAACAAATGCCCGATAACATGGACGGTTTGAGGAGAGAACAAGCTATAGAGTATTCCGTAAAAATACGGGATAATGCCGAACTTGTAGACATTTGCGTCGCCGTGTTCCGGTTTCCAGAGTTCAATTATATTAAAATTGTTTTTAGCCAGCCATATCGCCTGGTTGTGCAATCCGAGGATGTCGTCCCAGTAAGGCGGATTGTTAAGGCAGGAAAAGTTCAGGATCGCCATAAAAAGGAAGCCCAGAAATCCGAGCAGGGGGGGCGAATTCAGGATTTGTTCATATAAAGGAATTTTGTTTTTCTTCATTCTTCATTCTTCATTTTTAATTTAAAAGTATTTTACAGGGTAATTCGGCAGGGAATCGATAAAGCATCTGCCGTATCGTTTTGAGCTTACCCGGTTGTCGAGGATCGTTATAATTCCGGTATCCGTCCGGCTCCGAATCAAACGCCCGACGCCCTGCCGGAATTTCAAAACGGCTTCGGGCAGGGAGTAGTGCATGAACGAGTTCTTTTTTTCCGCTTCCAGTCTTTCTCCGCGGGCTTCGATCAATGGATGAGTCGGTACCGCGAACGGCAATTTGGTGACGATCACATGGCTCAGGGCCTCGCCGGGGACGTCAACTCCGGTCCAAAAGCTGTCGGTTCCGAAAATGACCGAATGAATGTCTTTTTTGAATTCTTTAAGCATAGCGGAACGGTTAAGCGATTCGCCTTGGATAAGGAGGGTTATTTCGTTTGTCTCGAAGAAATCGCGCAGATTATCGGCGCAATAGCGCAGCATCTGGTAGCTGGTGAAAAGAACAAAAGCCTTGCCCTGGGTGATCGAAATGAAACGGGGTATCTGTTCGACGAGCGCGGCGGCGTAATCTTTGTGGACCGGATCCGGCATTTCGCGCGGCAGGTATACCCGTACCTGTTTCGGGTCGAAAGGACTGTCCAGCCGGAGTTCCGGGCCGTCCATGAAGCCGACCCGTCCGCGGTAATAATCGAATTTTTTATTTACGGTCAGGGTGGCGCTGGTCAGGATGACCGGAAAACTTTTCTTGAACAGGGTTTCCTGAAGCACTTCGCTTATATTCAAAGGCGCCGCCTGAATGGTTATCCCGGAACGTCCGTCTTCCAGCCAGTAGACGCTGTCGGCAAACGACATGTTTATAAAATCGGCTATCCCGGCGGCATAGGCGTCGCATTTCTGGACTTGCGCTTCGAGTTCGGCGCGGTAGTCCTTGTCTTCCTGGATTTTTATGTAATCCTGAAGCGTGTCCTGCAATGCCGCCAGTCTCCCGCTTAAGGGGTTCGGAAACAGTCCGGGCTGGCGCAACCGCAGTACCGTATCGTCGTGTTTAAGCAGATATTGTTCAAATTGACTGAAAAAACGCATGACATCGTCTTTCAGGTTGGCGACGATCTCACGCAATTGCAATGCTTCTTCGCCGCCGCGCATAAGCAGGCCCTTGGCGTTGTCGGGGTTGAACAGACGGTTCAAAAAGCTTATCACGCTGTTGCTGTTGATGCGCAGACCGAGGTATTCCGCGGCGTTGTTTTCCAAGGTATGGGCTTCGTCGATCACGACAGTTGAATATTCCGGCAGCAGGTTCTGTTCCTGTCCTTCGATGAATTTTATTTTCAGGTCGGTAAAGAACATGGCGTGGTTGGCTACGACGATATCCGCTTCCTCCCATTCCCGGCGCGCCCGCCAGTAATGGCAGTTGCGGAACGAGCCGCATTTCGGCCCCAGACAGTTTCCAGCCTCGCAGCAGACATAGCTCCATGAAACCGGGTCTATCCTGAAGTCGATGGAATCCCGGTCGCCGTCATTGCTTTTTTCAGCCCATTTATTGATACGTTCCATTTCGAGGGACAGCGAAGCCAGCGGCAGGTATTCGTCCCGGCGGTCGCCGGTCGCCAGCGCCAGCCGCCGCCGGCATAAATAATTACTGCGCCCTTTGGCCAGGGAAGCTTTGAATTCGATGCCGGTTATTTGCTGGAGCAGGGGAATATCCTTGCGGACTAGCTGTTCCTGCAAGTTGATGGTTTCGGTGGATATGATTGATGGTTTCGGGCTTATCTTTGAATAATAAATAAGCGGGATCAGGTAGGCGAAACTTTTGCCGATGCCGGTCGGAGCTTCAACGCAGAGATTATGCCTGCCGATCAGGGTTTCAGCAATTTTTACCGCCATGTCTGTCTGCTGCGGGCGGTGCTCATACGGCCGTCCCCCAAAGCGTTCCGCCGCTTTTAAGGGGCCGTCGGCTTCAAAGAATTTGGCGGTCGAACTCACTATTTCCAAGCCGTGCAGCTTTTCCGTTTCGGCTTCCTGTTCGAAATCCTCATCAGTGAAAGGCACCGCCTCAAAATCCGGTTCCAGGCTGTTCTCGATAGCATCGTTAATATTTGAAATAGGTTTAATCATTTTATTTTTAGAGTTTATTTTTTTGTGACAGAATCATTGGTGACAGAATCATTTTTTATGGTTTTAATTGATATGTCTCTTTGATTGAAATTAACCCATTGAACAATTTTAATGTTTGTATGTTTTATTAAGCTTATAATATTTTTTTCATAACCTTTAAATGCTCTTGTAATCCCTGATAAATGAAAAGCTGTTGCATTATCCAGCAGATGCATTTTTTGTTGGCCAACTATTTGTTTATCAAAATAAATTTTTACCGGACAAACTATGTTTTTACTGCCGCCTAAAAAATGAATCAATGCTTCATTAAACAACCTGCAATCAAGAAACGCTCCCCATTCTTTTAATAATGCTGTTAAAATTGATTCCAGTTTTTTACATTTTTTTGTTGCTTCCTTGAAGTCCGTCGTATCTATAGAGAAATCATATCTGTCTTCGTTTGTCAAAGTAGTTGATACAAAACTGTATTCAACGGAAGCAGGGCGAAAATTTATCAACTTTCCATGTTTAATTCCTGTTAATAACAAATAATTAATCAATTGCTGTTTATGAGAATCATTTAATGCCGCCGCCGTTTTCAGCTCATAGATAATTCCATTATCAACTAATAAATCCAATTTGTAACTTTTCATGAAATCTTTATAAGTCAGGATAATCTCTACTTCGCGTTCAGCCTTTATAGATGCGCTACGACATTTTTCAGCCATAATTTCCTGATAAATTTTTTCATCACAAAATCTGCCCAGACGGTTATGAATATCAAATGCATATCCGGTTACAATTTTATCAATCGTATGAAATTCATCCTGTGATTTATAATTTAACCTTTCTTTGCACCTGATACCCATATTAATCCTGAAAAATTTAAAAAAATGATTTTGTCAAAAATGATTCTGTCAAAAAAAATAAGACTCTTTAAAAAATGATTCTGTTAATATCCTTTCCCCCAAAGTGAACGTAATTCTTTTACCTTGGCGGTGATGTTGTCGGCCTGGGTTATTTCGGTTACCATGGCTATCCGGGGTGCGCCTGCGGCAAGCAGTTCAGGGATGTGTTTCGCTTTTATGCCGCCCATGACGGTAAAGGGAATGCCTAACCCTGGCGTTATTTTTTTCAGCATGCCGATACCGACCGCGCCGCAGGCAACCGCTTTGGTGCCGGTGGGATAGATCGGTCCGATGTTTATATAATCGGCGCCTTCCAATACGGCTTTTTCCGCTTCTTCCGGGTTGTGGGTGGAACAGCCCAGCAGCAGATCGCCGCAGATTTCCCTGGCCGCGGCGAGCGGCAGGTCGTCCTGTCCCAGATGTACTCCGTCCGCGCCGCAGGCGAGTGCGATATCAATGTGGTCGTTTATTATCAGGAGCATTTTGTGTTCGGCGGTTATTTCCCGGTACTTGAGGGCTAGTTCGTAAATTTCCGCTTTCGATTTATTTTTTTCCCTGAGCTGGACGATTTTCGCGCCGCCGTGCGCTATGGCGCGCAAAACTTCAAGCGCCGGGCGCCCGTTGGTGAACTCAGAAGATATTACCGGGTATATGTCGATATTTTGAAAGGCGGCGCGGCGTTCCGCTTTGTCAGAAAAGGGGCTTTTTATGGTCACTTGGATCGTTATCCTTATTTTCGATAGTTTTTTTCTGTTTAAAGTCCGGGCAGCTTTGCATCGCTGTAACTTCGCGCTGGTGCAGGTCGCAGCGTTCAACGAAAGCGTGGGGAATATAGTGTTCGCAGTATTTGCAGAAATGCCGGTCGCCTTCATTTTCTGTTATTACCGGCTTTTTCTCGATTTCCGAGTCGAAAAGCGCCGCCAGGCCGCTGACCGCCTTTTTGTCGGAATCTTCCTTTGACTCGGCGTCGTTCATATCTCCGAGTTTCGCGCCGCAGAGCGCACAGACAAATATCTTTTCTCCTACTGTCCAGCCGTCCATTTCCACTTTTTCCTTGACAATGGTCTGGTTGCGGCACGCCGGACAGTCCGCTTTATCGCCCCGTTTCATTTTTCGACTCCGTTAACTTGTTGTTTGTACTTTGCTATAGTATAAAACTTATAGTTCGAATTTCAAATTCATATGCCAAAATGACCCGGTTGTGACAGAGGTAAAATGAGACAGTTTGACCCGGATATCCGGAAAAAGCATTTAAAAAGCATCTTTGTGGTTGAATAAATCGCGCTTTTCGCTTATAATATTCTACTTAAGGGAAGAGGATTAGAAAAAATACCCTTGCAATAATCTGGCACGCTTGTTGCTTGTTTCCTAATTGCAGACATTAAAAAATAAACCGGGGCGGTTGCCCCAAAAAAAAGGAGTATTGATATGTTAGCAAGACGAAACGACAATTGGGGATTGTTTCATCCCTGGCGAACGGTGAACGACCTGCACAAAGAGTTCATAAGTCTCTTTGACGAGCTCAGTGAAGGTTTTAACCGCTTCAAGGCGAGCTACCCGAAGATTAACCTCCAGGAAGGCGATAAGGATATCGTCGTTCAGATGGCTCTGCCCGGGTACAGCGCGGACAATATTGAAATTGAAGTAGTGAGCAATTTCCTTGTGGTGCGCGCGGAACGTACTCAGCCCAAGCTCGGCAAAGGTGAAAGGTTGCTGCACCAGGAACGCACTTTCGGCAAGGTCGAGGAGTCTATTAAGCTCCCGTCCAAGGTCAAAAGCCCCAAGGTGAAAGCAAAATTCGCCGATGGCGTACTGACCATTACCATGCCGAAAATGGAAGCGGAAAAAGCGCAGAAAATTTTAATAAACAAATAATGGAGGTGAAATTATGGCTGTACCGCAAAAAGTTTCAGAGTATATGGATTTCGCGCCGCCCGCGGATGTCATTGAAGACCACGGAGGCATTAAGCTCATTCTGGATGTTCCGGGAGCCGCGAATGATAGTTTATCTGTTAACGTCGAGGCCGGAGAGCTCGAACTGTCCGCGGATACCTGCATAAAACGCTGCGACAAGACCATACGTTACAAACGCAGTTTCCAGATATCCGACCAGGTGGACGTCGAGAATATCAAGGCCAAGCTTGAGAACGGAGTTTTGGAATTGACTCTGCCGAAGCATGAACATGCCAAGGTCCATAAAGTTAAGATCGAAGCGTAAAAACGCTTGATCCGGTTCAGAAAATACCCCGTCTACACGGGGTATTTTTTTGACTTCCGGGAGCGCCGGTTGTTCAAGATTGGCATATTTAATGCTAGTTCAATAAACAGCAGTCAGCTGTCAACCTGAAAGTGACAATTGATTACTGCATACTGAAATTTAATGGAGGCAATATATGAATATCGAAAAATTCACCAATCGTTCACGCGAAGCGTTACAGGCCGCTCATAATGAAGTTATCGAGCGGGGCCAGCAGGAATTGCGGCCGCTGCATTTTCTCTACGCCCTGTTGAATCAGGAAGACGGCCTGATCGGTTCGCTGCTGCGGAAAATGGAAATCAATCCAGCCCGCATTAAAGCTGATACGGAGCAGGCACTGAAAGCCATTCCGTCGGTCAGCGGTTCCGGGGCGGGGCAGGTTTACCAGTCCCGTGAATTCAGTGAACTGCTGATCAAGGCCGCTAAGGAAGCGGAGAAAATGAAGGACGATTACGTCAGCGTTGAACATTTCTTTATCGCGCTGCTGGATTCCGGCGAGTGCGCTAAAATCCTGAAAAACGCCGGAGTCGACCATGACAAGGCGCTTGCCGCGCTCAAAGCGGTAAGGGGAAACCAGCGGGTTACTTCGCAGGACCCGGAAGCTACGTTTGAAGCTTTGGAAAAATACGGGCGCGACCTGACCGCCATGGCGGAACAGGATAAACTCGACCCGGTTATCGGCCGGGACGACGAAATAAGGCGGGTTATCCAGATATTGTCCCGCCGGACGAAAAACAACCCGGTGCTGATCGGCGAACCCGGCGTCGGCAAAACCGCCATCGTTGAAGGACTTGCCTTGCGTATAATTCGCGGCGACGTACCGGAAGGCCTGAAAGACCGCCGTCTGGTCGCCCTGGATATGGGGGCGCTTATTGCCGGAGCCAAATATCGCGGCGAATTCGAGGAAAGGCTCAAGGCCGTCCTGAAGGAGATCACTTCCGCCGCCGGCAAGATAATCCTTTTCATAGACGAACTTCATACGGTTGTCGGGGCCGGGGCGAGCGAAGGTTCGATGGACGCCGGCAATCTTTTGAAGCCGATGCTGGCGCGCGGCGAACTGCATTGTATCGGCGCGACAACTTTGGATGAATACCGCAAGTATATCGAAAAAGACACCGCCCTTGAACGCCGTTTCCAGTCGGTGATCGTTAATCCGCCTGATGTCGAAGACACGGTTTCGATCCTGCGCGGCCTCAAGGAACGTTATGAAATTCATCACGGCGTAAAGTTCAGGGATTCTGCGCTGATCGCCGCGGCGGTGCTTTCAGATAAGTACATTTCGGACCGTTTTCTGCCGGACAAGGCTATCGACCTGATGGACGAAGCCGCCGCCGGACTGCGGACCGAGATCGACAGCTGCCCGGTGGAGATCGACGAAATCGAACGCCGCGCAATGCAGTTGGAAATAGAAATCGCCGGGCTTAAGCATGAAAAGGACAGCGCTACCAAAAAACGGAAAGAGGCGCTTGAAGCCGAACTCGCCGATCTGAAAAGCAGAGGAAATGAACTGCGGGCGAAATGGGACAATGAAAAAAAATCCATTGCGACCCTGCGCGAACTGCGCGAAACTTTGGAACTGACCCGTCAGAGCCTGGAACGCGCGGAGCGCGAATACAACCTCGAAAAAGCCGCCGAACTGCGGCACGGGACGATTCCCGGTATCGAGGCGCAGATCAAAGAAGCTGAAGAAAAGCTCAATGAAAACGGCGAAAACCGCATGCTTCAGGAGGAAGTCACCGAAGAAGACATTGCCGCTATCGTCAGCCGCTGGACGCATATTCCGGTCAGCAAGCTCATCGAAAGCGAAAAACTCAAACTTCTGGCGCTCGGCGACCATCTGCATGAACGCATAATCGGCCAGAATGAAGCTGTTGAAGCTGTTGCGGACGCGGTACTGCGCGCCAGGGCAGGGCTTAAAGACCCGAACCGTCCAACCGCCTCTTTTATTTTTCTCGGCCCGACCGGGGTCGGTAAAACCGAACTGGCGCGGGCATTGGCGGAGAATTTGTTTGACGACGAGCGCGCGATGATCCGTATCGATATGTCCGAATATATGGAAAAACATACTGTATCGCGTTTGATCGGGGCGCCTCCGGGATATATCGGTTTCGACGAAGGCGGACAATTGACCGAAACGGTCAGGCGCAAGCCTTACTCTGTGATTCTGTTTGACGAAATTGAGAAAGCGCATCATGACGTTTTCAATATTTTCCTGCAGATCCTTGAAGACGGTATCGTAACCGATTCGCACGGCCGGACGGTGAGTTTTAAGAACACTATCATCATTATGACCAGCAATATCGGAAGCGATCTGATTCTGGAGCACAAAGGCAATACCGATGAGATCAGGCCGGAACTGATGAAGCTTATGCACGCGCATTTCAGGCCGGAATTCCTCAACCGTATTGATGAAACGCTGATCTTCCATTCGCTCAGCAAGGAAGACATTCGCAAGATTGTCGATATCCAGTTGAAGCGTTTCTCAGAACGGCTGGCGGAACAGGATATCGGCGTCAAATTCAGCGACGAAGCCAAAGACCTGCTCGCGGAAAAAGGTTATGACCCGGTATTTGGAGCCCGGCCTTTGAAGCGGACTATTGTCAAGGAGCTTGAAACTCCGGCTTCACGCCTGATTGTCGGCGGCAGTGTCGCTCCCGGAGCGATATTGAAAGTGACAGTTAAGGGCAAGGAATTGAAATTCAATACTTAAAACCTCCCTCCTTCCCGTTCCTCTCGTAAGTTCGTTATGAACTTGCGGGAGGAACCTTTTTTATGGCAATTTGTTATCGTCCTGCGATCCGGACGCCCCCGCCATTAAAAGTCGTTGTTTGAGAAAATGGGACTTTTGAGACACTTGGGACGCTTGGGACTTTGAGGTAAAATTCAAAAGTCTCAACTGTCCCGAAAGTCCCAAGTGCTGTTAAACAGGATTTTTGTCGTGGCCGTCTGAGTGGTGAAAGAAACTAAATCTTTGCTTTTGCAGGTTCTTTTATGACGTATTCTTGTTGTTCCGGATCAAAGACCAGTTTGTCTTTATTTTTATTATACCATTCCGACATTTTCTTCGGCGATAGATTTTGCCCGGTAAGCTGGAACAGAGAATTGATCATAAGACCTGAAAAATATTGGTTAGTCTCTCTCCGGTATGCCTGTACAAGGTACTTTAAAGCGTCTTTATGGCCGTAACGGGCGGCGATCATGG
>JBAYCO010000018.1:0-18165 GCA_041668685.1 Victivallaceae bacterium
CCGTTTGAAGTGCAGTTGTGCGCCCTTAACCCCCAAAAAGACAATGTCGGCGAAATTTGTGATAAAATCTATGCCGACTTGACTGCCGCCGGAATTGAGGTGCTTTATGACGACAGAGGGGAGAAGGCGGGTTTTATGTTCAGCGAGGCTGATTTGCTTGGGATTCCGTTGCGCCTGATCGTTTCTCCTAAAACCGCCGGAGACGGACTGGTAGAGTTTAAACGGCGCGGCAGCCGGGACGGCGAATTATTCGATATCGACGGCATTACTGAAAAAATGAAGCAGATCATCGCCGAAGAATACAGAAGAATTGAAAGTTGAAAATTGAAAATGAAGAAAAAAGCCGGATGCAACGGCTGATAACTGATAACAGGAGATTCCGATGTGGGATTATAATGATAAAGTAATGGATCATTTCCTTCATCCGCGCAACGTGGGTGAGGTTGAAAATCCTGACGGTGTGGCGCAGGTCGGCAATATGTCCTGCGGCGACGCGTTGAAATTGAGTTTCAAACTGGACAAAGACGGCAGGATCGCCGAAGTAAAATTCCAGACATTCGGCTGCGCCAGCGCCATTGCCTCCTCATCGGCCCTGACCGAACTGGTCAAGGGCATGACGCTCGAAGAAGCCGAAAAAGTAACCAATAAAGATATTGTCGCTATCCTTGGTGATTTGCCGGAGGCGAAACTGCATTGTTCGGTAATGGGCATGGAGGCTTTGCAGGCGGCGATAGCCAATTATCGCGGCGAAAAAACCGAGGAAGGTCACGAAGATGATCATCAAGGGCGCATCGTCTGCAAGTGTTTCAACGTTACGGATACGAAAATCCGCAATATTGCGCTTGACAACGACCTGCACACGGTGGAGGAAATAACCGATTACTGCAAGGCCGGAGGCGCCTGCGGCTCCTGTCTGGGTGAAATACAGGACATCCTTGACGGTATCTGGAAAGAGAAAAAGCCCGAAACGCATTCATCGAAACGGGCTGAATTCATGAAAATGCCGCTTATTCAGAGGGTGCTCAAAGTTCAGGAACTCATTGATAATGAAATCAAGCCTATGCTCGAACAGGACGGCGGCGGGATAGAACTTGTCGATATGAAAGACAATGTGGTTTACGTAAAGCTTACCGGACATTGCTCTTCCTGCCCCAGCGCCGGAATAACCCTCAAACGCGGCGTCGAAGCTGTTCTGAAGGATTGTTTATTCCCTGAAATCGAAGTTGAAAGTGTTTGAGAGAGTGTAAACTTATGAGCAGTAAAAAACTTATTTATCTGGATAACAACGCGACTACCGCCGTTGCTCCGGAAGTATTTGAGGCCATGCGGCCGTATTTGTGCGAGAGATACGGCAATCCGGGCAGTATTCATACTTTCGGAGGATCGGTGATGGCCAAAATCGAAGAGGCGCGCGAACAGGTGGCGGCGCTCATCGGAGCCTCCCGCAAAGACCGGCACGGCAAATTTACTGAAATAATTTTTACCAGTTGCGGAAGTGAAAGTGACAATACCGCCGTTTTCAGCGCCTTGCGCGCCTGTCCCAAAAGAAAGAAAGTGGTCATATCGGTTGTTGAGCATCCCGCCGTTTTAAGTCTCGGCAAAGAACTGGAAAAACGCGGTTATCCCGTGTCCTATATTCCGGTTGATTCCAAAGGCAGACTGGATATGGAACGCTATGAGGAGATGGTTGACAGCGAAACGGCGATTGTTTCGATAATGTGGGCCAACAATGAAACCGGCAATATTTATCCGGTCGAGAAATGTGCCGAAATAGCCCACCGTTATGGAGCGCTGTTTCATACCGATGCTGTACAGGCAATCGGCAAAATTCCATGTAATGTCAGTGATTCCGAAATAGATATGCTGAGTTTGTCCGGACACAAACTGCACGCCCCGAAAGGAGTAGGCGTATTATATGTCCGCCGCGGAATAAATTTTCATCCGATGCAGATCGGCGGCCATCAGGAACGCGGCCGCCGCGCCGGAACCGAAAACGTCGCTTCGATCATTGCTTTGGGTAAAGCCGCCGAATTGGCGATGAAATCGATCCGGGATGAAAATACCCGTGTCAAAGCCCTGCGCGACAGGTTGGAGCAAGGTATCTGCGGCAGTATCCCGAAAGCCATGGTTCTCGGCGATCCGGAAAATCGTCTGCCCAATACCAGCCTTATCGGTTTTGAGGCGGTTGAAGGCGAATCGATTTTGATGATGATGGACCGTCTCGGTATTTGCGCTTCAAGCGGCAGCGCCTGTACGACCGGCAGTCTGGAGCCTTCACACGTTCTGCGTGCGATGGGAGTTCCATATACGGTTGCCCACGGTGCGATCCGTTTCAGCCTGTCCACGTATAATACGGCGGACGAAATAGAATTTGTTATCAGGGAAATGCCCGGAATAATCGCCTGGCTGCGAAAATTATCGCCGTTCTGGAAGGAATAGACGTGTTGTGTGTTGTGAAGTGCACTTTGCCACGGCTAAGCCTGAACGAAGTGAAAGGTAATTATTTTTTAGCAAAAATAAGCTCAAATTTGGTCATTTGTTAATGTATGGCTCCGTCGCGTTACTTGTAGAGCGGCCTTGGCTCGTTTATCAACAATGGGGGTAGTGGAGTTTACCAAAATTTCAGAGGAAAAGAAATTTTTGCCCTTGGTTGGACTGCAAAAATGAAAAAATTCCCAGACGAACGAAGATTTTTATCGTCCATGCAACATGCAAGTTAGCTCCGCCATGAAATTAACGTTTTTTGCCTAAGGAACTTGATTTCTATCATATCTGGATCCGTCGCTATTCTACCCCGGCGGTAAAATACGGAAAATAGAACAAGGTGCAATAGACGGTCTGTCCGCCAATATATCCACCTCCCTGGAAAACGTCACTGATACGCCTGCCTTAATTCCATTGTATTTCAGCCAGCAAAGTATCGGAAAAAAAGTCCATCACCCCGTTCTGCCCAATATTGCGGGTAAGACTGCCTGCTGACACTATACTTGTCGCTGGCGTAATGTCTACAATATGAAAATTTCCCAAGGAATTGGGATGTCCACCGGTTCTAATCAACGGCATAACTTCTTGTTCGGTATCCCTGACCAAGCAAATACCCTTTTCGTCGAAACGAGCAATAAATAACGGTGCCCGCCAGCGCATTACATCGTCATTGAACCCAGCACTGCGGGTATATACTAAAAATAACTTGCGGCCATTGCCCGCCCAGTGCTGCTGTGTCGAAGACATAACTAACGTTTCCCCATCATCCCAGTGCCATGGAACGAGCTCTCCCCAATTCAAGCCATCATCCGAAACGGCAAGATAACCATGATCGTCTTCAGCCCTGACCGTCATATAATACTTGTCGTTCAAGACAGCCAGTGAAGGCTCTATCAAACCCCGGTTAACCTCCAGTGACAAAACATTACCGATATTCTCAACGGTCAAATCTTCCCCGTCAAAACCACATTTGACGGAACAGACGCTGAACAAATTTTTCCCGTTCTCCCTGCTGAAATAAAGCGGTATCAATACTTTATTGTCCGGCAAAACCAGCATCTGTGCACATGCCGCCCGCCAATTCAGACAATCTTTAAAGAAAACCGCTTCAAGTTTTTTGCGTTTAGACCATGAACCGTTGGCACGGCGAACCGCATAAATCGGGAACTGAGGCAAGTTCTGATGACAAGCTCCGTCAACATAATAAGTATTACATCCGATTGCAATCACCGCCCCACGATCAGGATGAAAAACCGTCCTGACATCAGCAATCCCTTCTATCGTCCGGGCAGAAAAAATATTATGCCCCAACGCCGGAATAGGCTGCGGTTCGCTCCAGGATTTGCCAGCATCCCGGGAAAGACTCCACATCACCGGACCAAAAACATCACTCCGCCCTTCAAAAGTCTGCAACGTCATCAACAACCCGTCATTACATAAACATACTGAAGGATGAAAATACTGTGGAGTTTTCCGCCCCACCCAGAAGGCGGAATTCTTAATTTGTCTGATCATTACCAATCCTCTCATAATAATCTGAATTTTATTGAATTAACACCATATGTGCCATTTACTTTATTCCAGAAAACCGCCAAAAACTCCTTGTCATCAAGAGCAGTCAGCGATGGTAACCCGAAAGCAAAACCATCAAATGCCTCAATACCGTCTTTACTGCTTTGGGACTTGCCGGTTTTGTTTGTCGGACGCCACAAAAACGTTTCGTCAAGTATATTACAGGCTGAACTGGTAATTTCTGCCAGCGCTAGTTTTATTCCCTGTGGGGAACAGCGGTAATTATATATCAGCAAAAACTTGTTTCTGCCCAGCCAAAACGGAGAAAGAGTCTGCCCGTTAATCGGTGCCGGTATTGCTTTCTCCCAGGAACGGCCACCGTCTTCCGACCAGGCAAAATGATTGGAGAGATCATGGTACTCCCCCATTTTTACGGTCCAGGCAAAGGCCAGAAGTTTTCCCGGTTCCGTTTCAATGAGTTTTTGCTCGAAAAAGCCTTTTTCCCTGTTCGGATCCGTAAATACTACATATTCGTTATTCCAGCTTTTGCCTTCATCGCAAGATTCGCTGACAATGACTTTTTCCCCCAGGTGTTCCGCATCCGGTAATAACGCCGCCGGAGCCAGCCAGCGGCCGTCCGTAAGTACGACGATCGGATTTGATACTTCAAGCGGGCAGGAACTCCGGTGCGGGACTACAACGGCTTTTGACCACTGCCTGCAGGCAGGATCGGCAACGCAAAATACAGCTTCGTTTTTAAGCGTGCCGAATTTCGTATTCTCTCCATCTGAGTAATTTCTTTGTCCGTAAGCAAGAATCCGTCCGTCAGCCGTCCGGCTCAAACGCATGGAGTTAACTGTTGCCGGATTTCCCGTGCTTGGCAAAATGCAGCCCTCGCGTTTCCAGACTCCACCCTTGTCAGTCGATCTCGCCCAATCGCTGCCGCCGGTTATTTCCGGGCCGCCGCCGACGTTGAAACCGCAAATCAAATCTCCGTTTTCCAACTTCACAATCGTCGGAAACGCAGAATTATCCTGACTGATGCAATTCGTTTCAATAACTTTGACAAAACTCATTTAATTTTTACCTCATTACACGGATATCTGTTAATCCTGTTTACCTGAACTCCATAAATCGGCTCTATTCCTGAAATTTCCCTTGTTTTTTTCTATGTTCCAATGCTCGCCGGATAGCGGAACTTTTGTTTAAATTCAGTTTGTAAGAATCCGCGGTTTGCTTGTTCCATTTCAGGTATGTCGCAGAAGTAAGCATGTTATATGAATAGAGTCCAAAATAAATTTTCTTTATTTTTGCTTCTTTCAGTACATTGCCTACTATTTTCAATTCCGTATAAATTCTCTCCCCGGTCTTATCATCCCGCATATCAACAAACGGAACAGGAATACAGTCCGGATGGTACTCTTTTACCCATTTGCAAAGAGCTTCTGTCTTTTTTTGTATAGACTCAAACGACGCATATCCGTCTGCAAGCCCTCGGCTGACCCTCTGGCAATGATAGTCTACCGGAAATTTATTCATCCAGTCAAGATGAGTATAAGCCGCGGTTTTTATGTCCGGCTGTATTTTTTTACATAATTTTACCCATTGCTCTACAAAACTCACTATGCTCTTTTCCGAAAACTTGTTTATCAGCTCGTCCGGAGACAAATTCGGATATTTCTTCGCAAATTCGCCCCTTTCCTTTATGGAATAATCGCAAAAACAAGCATAGTCGTCCTTATACCGTATGTAATCAAGCCATATTTCATCCGGATGATACTTCTTAATAATTTCTTCAGTTATGCTCAAAGCCATTTTTCTTACCGTAGGATGATCTGGACATGCCCAGCCCTTATAACGGATAGCGTTTTCAAGAGAACAGCCTGTTTTCAACGTCTTAGCCTCATTGCCTGTCAGGTTCGGATATTGCCGCCAAAGCTGTTCTATTTTGAACGGTCCTATCGTAAGCGCCACTTTTATGTTTCTTTTACGCGCTTCTCTTATTACTATCTTTACAGGATCAAAATCCTGGTTTATCGGGGTTTTCAACTGAAGCCATTGTCCCATATCGACCGGATAGGGCTCAACCAGACTGCTGGGGTATTGGCTATAACCGGAGAACGCAACAATATTTACCGTGGTAAAACCCATCGTCTTACAATTATCTATCGCCTCAATAAGTTTTTTCTCTGTGTCAAGTATGAATTGCCCATTCAGACGATGAAATATTATATATGCTTCATCAAACTGCGGAAAAGCCAACTTCTTCCACTTCGTCATTTTTAATTGTCGCGAAACTTCATTATAAAATCGGACAACAGGCAGAAGAGTAACATTCGTAACTTCCTGCGGCACTTCATATCGGGGTCTCTCAGCACACCATTTTATCGAATTCAGCAATATTTTTTTTTCGGCAGGTAGCAAAGGAGCAAAATAATCCTTTCTGACTTTTCTGGTCGCCGCCCCCCCCGCAGAAGCTATTCCCATAGGATAACCAATAGCAATTACCCTTCCTCTTGAAACATCTGCCGCCACAAGCACAGGATTTTTTTGGGAGTCCTGTACTAGAACTTTCGCCTTTTTCCCCGCTATCAATGCTATATGATCGAAATAAGCATGATTGAAACGAGAAGGAACCCCCCTGAGTACCGGATGCTCTTTAGCGGTAACACTTAATTTCTGAGCCCATTTTACGCTCTTTTTCCCTGTTGAAACCATGGGAAAAAGTTGGGTTATTGCAAAAAGACGCCAACCGGCACAATCATGTCCCAAAATCAATCCCTTCCCCGAATCAACAAAATTCAAAAGGGCATGCATCCAGTTTTTGCCACTGTCAATATCCATCCTGTCGGTTAAATTCATCTTGTTAACAGTAGTAAGAATCAGTACGTCAAACTGTTCCAAAGTTTCAGGACGAAGGTTTTTTATTTTTCCGACTTCTATTCCGGGTACATTTTTCAGGGTCTCGAAAATATATTCCTTATCCCGCCTGCCATCATCATAAACTGCAACTTTCACAACGGCGGGACTCCCGGAACTAATCTTCCGGCATTCCGCCACCTTTTCCATTACCGAATCATCAATGAAAACGGACTGCCGAGGTTTTAATTTACCGGAATTTGAAGAATCAACTACTTTTATGCATATAGCGATCTTCTTTATATTTTTTTCAGTAATGAAACTCCCTTCATATTTTGTCCATACCAGAGAGGGAACAATATTTTTTTTAGTTGTCATTAGAACCAGTCTGTCTTCTGCTCTGGCTTCCTCTGTTTTCCAGCCGATAACATTCAATTTCAACTCCGGCATATCCCCTTTTATATAGAAAGAGAATTTATACACAGTATTCGCCAGCACCTTTATCGCCTTTTTCCCCGTATAACCATTACTTTGTCCCAGGCAAATACCAAAATTTGCAGTCATATCCCCATTGGATTTTTTCGAAAATTTTTCAAAAACAAGACAGACACTGTTTTTCCCCGAATGACGCTCTTTGTCTGTTATTCCCCATGTACAATAACCATCTCCGCTGTAACATCCCCATCCGGCTTTAGGAATGTATTTGAACATTGAAACTCTATTACATTTTAGATCTTTTGAAACAGCTCCTGCGGCCATTACCTGTTCCGCTCCTGGATCCGGGATAAGATTATTTGCGGCGGTAAGCCGTCCCCAGCCAGAAATTGCAGCTATTATAAAGACCAAATAAAAAAATATCCTGTTCGTCATCATGTCCAGATTACTCCTTTTAAATAACGGATTTTCATTCTTCCACGTTTTTTTTACATCATCTTTGACACCTTACGGCACAAATCTTGCCTCTTATTTTATTTTTGGTTAATGCTCTCCTTTATCGCTGGTTATTCAGTTGGAAGTCATGTCCTTATTTCTTGGCCAAGAAATCTTTCAAGTTTACATGTTTTAACCGGATCAACGCAGTCCGGTAGCTTTAATGCGAAACTTCAAACAGTTCGCCAATCAACTGGTTATTTAACAGCCTGTGTCATCAGAAGATACACTCCGTCTTTTCCGGTGGGCCTTTCAACCTTTCCCCGGTTTCTCGGTAAAAATCGTGTCAGTACCATTTTTCAATGTCTGCTAATGCTGATATTCAGTGAAATACCATTCGGTCTGCCGTTTATTTATCTCCAATCCCAATATTCTCTTGCAATCGGAGCTTTCATATAATTTACATGTCCGTCGGCAAAACAGATATTAGAACCATTCTCATGAATTCTAAAATATTTGCCACTGTAAAACGAACTGTCATTTAAGAACAGATTATAATTATCCCAGCAGGTATCAACCCCGCCGTCAGAAAAAACATATCGCGCATAATTGGATTTTTCAGCCAATCCCACAGGATAACATTCTAGAAATGCTATTAATCTTGCAGGTTGATGTATCTTTACATATTTTACGCCCTGTGCTCCATCCAACAAATTATGGGACGATGCTCTTTGCCCGGAATTGATAAAATAGGTCGATGTATAACGGGTTTCATCGCTTGGACATTTGAATAATTTAACTTTTTGCTTGGCTGTAGCGTCTGTATAGTTATTCCAGACCCATTCTCTATCGATATCCAGCCGAACAGCTAGGTGCCATCTCCAGCCGTGCCCGCTACCTGCAGATAACAACGGGACTGTAAACCCGTCATTTTCATCTATATAACTTATATACGCCACTCCTATTTGCTTCATGTTGGATGCGCAGTTTATCTTTTTTGCCGCAGTTTTCGCCTTCTGCAGGACAGGCAGTAACATGGAAGCAAGAATTATCATAATTGTTAACACGACAAGCAATTCTAAAAGTGTAAATTTCTGAAAACTTCCAAGTTGTTTCATGACGTTTCCAATTCCTGATCTAATCAATTTAAAACTGTACTTTATGACTATTATTATAAAGCATTAAAAGGGTTATTGCAATAGCAGGATTGTGATAAGAATAACACTATTGTTATATTTAAAAAGTCTCTTGACTAATTTTGTTGCTATAGTATTTTTATTATATGAAAACACCTAAAGAAAAGATTTTAAATTCACTGAATCACGTACTGGACGGAGAGGTCAGGGAAGTGCTGCTGGTATCGTCTTCTCCGGAGAATATGCTGGTTCATGGTATTCCGCGTCTTGTGATTAATTTCAAAGGAAATTATCCGACCAAATTTTACACTAACGGAAAATTCGGCAATACCGATTTCCCTGAAGACAGCTGGTTTTATTGCAGCGCCGGTGGTTATCTTAAACAAAATCCCGTTGATGCCGGCGAAGCTGTATCAATAAGCTATTATGGGCAATATATGCGGGTTATGCATATTTCATATGACGGTATTACCCCTCCTCCGACAGAACGAGATGTTTTTTTGCATACTGACCGCGGCGTATCTGCTGTAGGGCAGGGAATTATACATGCGCTTGACGAATTGGCGCTTACATCTGATTACGCGGAAACAGCTCCTTATCTTTTAAAAGCCCTGTTAAAGATATCGATAGAAGATATTAAACGTTCTTCAAATGATCGAGTTAAACAAAACTCTGCCAGATGGGTTGCTATAAACGCCTATATTCGTGCTCATCGCACGGAGAAAATTAACCGTAAAACCGTTGCCGCCCACTTTAACCTTTCTCAGGGATATGTCTCCCATCTGTTTAAAACCTTTTCCCATCTTAATTTCAGCAATACTCTACTTCAGTTACGACTAGAGCATGCGGCCATGATGCTTAAACATTCCGAGCTTACCGTTAACGAGATATGCTTCAAAAGCGGTTTTAATTACACTTCATATTTCATTAGGCGTTTTAACGAATATTACGGTATGACACCCTATGCCTATTGGAAAGCCTGCAGGTTTAAAGGAAACCGCGGAAAAATGCGGTTATAAAAGTCAATCATTTTTATCCCGGTCATTTAAAAAAAATCGGTTTATCCCCCTCCTGGTTCAGACACAAATAACTTTCATTGGAGATTGAGGAAATTTTGCCGGTACCGGCAAAAGTCGGCATGTAGCGTTTCCGTACAGCTCGCACTTTTTATGGGCATTGTTATCGTTACTTTTTTCAAAATGAGACTCCGTTAGTACCAATTGAAGATACTATGGAATTGATGGAATTTTTAGAGCGCTGCCGTTTGGAAACTCCTGAAAAATGCGGATTTGCCGCAAAGTGAAAGGCAATACTTTTTGATATAATCCTTTCTCCCTTTCAAGTAAACCACCTGCCTTTGGGAAAATACTTTCAGTTTTTTTATGATCAGCTCTTGACATTTTGAGAAGTTGCATGTATGCTTGTATACAAGGAAAGAATATTAGTCAATGTCAAGGCTTAGAATTATGGTTAAAGAAATAAACCGTGATAATCATGTTCCGTTATATATCCAGATAAAGAACAATATCATCGCTGAACTGGACCGGGGCGTTTTAAAGCCGGGGGACGCTTTCCCAAGTCTTGCCGAATTATCGCGGAAATACAAGGTCAGCCTGATCACCAGCAGGCGTGTGATTTCCGACCTGGCTTCCGAAGGTTACTTGGAAACCTGCAAAGGACAGAAAACGCTGGTGACCGAAAGAAATTATCAAAAAATGCTTCCCGCCGGGCTGCGGAAAAATATTGCCGTCACCTTTCCGGCTCCTGCAGGGGGGGGCGAAATAAATCCGGCGACAATGCCCTGGACGAATGAGATCCTTATGGGGATTCAGCATTGCCTGAAGAGTGCCGGTTTCTTTTCCACGCTTATTCCGCTGGGGGACGACAAAGCTGAAAACCGGAAAGTAATCGGCGGCTGCATGAATGATTTCGACGGTTTTATTCTTTTCTCGGAATATGACAATTCGGACATTGATCTGCTGGAAAACAATGCCAAAGCCTATGTCATGATAGACCGCCTGAACGAAAATACGGAAAACAACTATGTTTCCGCGGATTATTACGGCGGCAGCAGGGAAGTGGCTGACTATTTATTGGGGCTGGGCATAAGATCATATCTTATTCTGTTATCAAATATAAATCATTATTCGGATTTGTATAAACTGCGGGGATTTCAGGAAACGTTGATGCGGAAAGGAATAAGTCCGGCCGCCATAGATATAAGGGAAACCGGAAAAATTGATGCCGAGGCCGGTTTTGAAGCCGCCGTCTCATATCTGAAAGAAAAAAAGAGCAATCCGCCCGGCGCCATATTTACCACCGGGGATTATCTGGCTTGGGGCGCGCTCAGGGCTTGTGAAAAAATGGGCTTGAAAATTCCTCAGGATATTTCCGTGATCGGCAGTACCGGTCTGGAAATAGCCAGGGTGATGAAACCGTCCCTGTCGGTTATCCATACGCCGATGTTCGAAATGGGAGAAACGGCGGTGGAAATGCTGTTGCGGATGATAAAAAGCAAAATCTGCCGCATTCCTGGAGAAACGCTTCCGATGCGCTTTGTCGTCAGGGAGTCAATAGGCAGAAAACAGAAAGCTTTAAAACAGGAAGAAGTTCTGGAAACAGGAATTTATTAAAATATACTTTAGTATTTATAGCGTTGTCCCAAGTAGGCCGGCTTTCGATGAAAGCGACAATGAACGGCATTATATGGCCTGTCGGCGTTTCATGTCGCCGGTCTCATCGAGACACGGCGCTACTTAGGTAGCAACTTAACTTGATATTATGGGAAAAGTAGTGCCAGGAGCAGCCTTGCTCCGGCACAGAGAACCTTAAAGGCGGATATAAACTTTACCGGTCACGGTGCGGGGCCGCACTCGTGACTGAAAATTCCCGGCGGAGCCGGTTAAGTTCAGACAGAAATTAATCTTAAATCAGGAGGCTGTTATGGAAAACAGAAGATTGAAAGAAAGGAGTTTTACGCTCATAGAACTCCTCGTTGTGATCGCGATCATAGCGATTCTCGCCAGTATGCTGCTCCCGGCGTTGGGCAAGGCAAGAGATAAAGCGAAAGAAATATCCTGCTTGGCTAACCTGAAGCAAATCGGTATCGGTTATTTAAATTACGCGGATAGTCATGATGGAGTTACAGTTTTGGATCAGAATACAGTCGCCAAACACGGCTGGCGTTATTATCTAGCTCCTTTTCTGGACTTGAAAAATCGGGATATGGCAATATCGGAAAATGACATGGAAAGCGTAAGAATATACAAGTGCCCATCTGATTATGTATATTATACCAGTTCTTACAAAATAAGCGCACACGAACCAGGCTGGTCGTATCCCCACGGTGGAGCATTGGTAAAACTGGCACGTTTAAAACGCCCCAGTCGTCGTCTTGCAATTATTGAGATGTGTTATAAAGACACTGCTCTAAATGCTTATTCTTACCAATACGTGAAAACTACCTATAGTTCATCTGATACCCGAACATATTACAGCTCTCACTATAACACTCCGGAATATGTGTGGAACCATGGAAAACGTACCAATGTTCTTTTTGCTGACGGACATGTTGCGGGAATGGAACCCCCTATTGCCAAGGACTACTGGGACGACGAAGATTTGTAGAATGTTCCACTTTAAAACATAATTAATTCTTTTACAATAATCATTTAGACAAGGTATAAAATCCAGTGGGACTTATTAAAATTATTGAAACAAAATGTATCAATCAGAATGATTCGGCATTTCCAACTATTGTGAGATTATTAGGTGGAGATTTGATTTGTGGTTTCAACGCTGGTGGTGGTCCGGAGGTTACCGGTGGTAGTTTTTGTAGTCGATCGGCTGATAACGGAAATACTTGGAAAGATAACGGCTGTATCCTGCCGCGTACAGAAAAACCGGTAACGGTTAATTCCATGCGTTTGAGCATGACCGGAGATGGACGAGTTCTCGCCTACGGACAGAGAAACTATTTGCAAGGAGAAAATACGAAATTTGGAACTTTGAAAAACGAAGCGGTATTTTGTGTCTCGGATTCCTATTGCCGACTGTGGTCAGAGGTCAAGGTCATTCCGCATACTCATTCTTGTCCCCTTGAAATATCCAATCCGATTGTCGTACTTGCGGATGGGCGCTGGCTGGCGCCAGCGGCGTTGCTGCCGGATGCGGAACATCTTGGCGAAAGGGTTATTGTCAGCGAATCCTGTGATGAAGGCAAGAGTTGGAACAATGAATATACTGTGTTTGCAGATGCGAAAAGGGAAAAAGGTTTCTTTGAGCAAAAGATCATCGAAACGGAACCAGGAAAGCTTCTCGCATTTGCCTGGACTGTAAAAATGGGTTGCTACAGTGATTTATGCAATCATTTAGCCTGGTCATATGATGGTGGAATATCTTGGAGGGAAGCGATGCCAACAACGATCAGGGGGCAGACTCTTTCTCCGTTCTGGCTGGGAAGAAACAGGTTTCTGCTGGTATATAATTACCGGCATTCTCCTCAAGGAATAAAACTGGCTTTGGCAGATATTGCGGATTCAGAGTGTAAAATCCTTGCTGAAACGTTTTTATGGCGGCCTGTATATGATAAAAATGCGACAACGGCATATAAGAATGGTATTGAATCCTTTGACGCTTTTTCTTTTGGTCTGCCGTCAGTCATTTCCATTGGCAGTAAAGAGTTTTTGGCTGTCTTCTGGAGCAAAGAAAACGATACATATGGAATTAATTCAATAAAATTCAGCTTATTGGACTGATTCATGCAGGCGTTTTGCAAAACATGGTTGTACAGCATTAAATTACAAAAAATATCCGAAACCATATATAATAAACAATAAGGAGAACAAAAACCAATAGCAAAAGTTAAGCTGTCAAAGTAATCGGTAAGAAAAAAATTGAAGTTCCAGGAAAAACAATTCTAATTATTAAGGAGCAGTATAAATGAACATGGTCGGCAATAAATTCTTTTCAAAATCTTTAATCGCATTCATATCGTTTTTCAGTTTCCTGATTTTGATGGCGGATGTGAACGGAAGCGATTCCGAGATGTATATCGTTACCAAAGGAATTCATGGACAGAAAGCATATACCGGCGGAAAGCTGGATTTTCTTGATATTTCCCTTAAGGATCAAATTATCCACTATAAAAAAGAGGTGACGGAAATACCACTGCAGTTATTTATAAAATATAAAGTTATAGAACCGGCACCGTTGATTATTTCCTCAAGAGGTGCCTGGGAACCGGGAACTGCGGAAACCTGGTCGCTTTATTCGTTTCCCCAAAAAAGTTCTTCTGAACTTAATGTTAATGAAAAGATTGATCTGTCCAAAAGCGGAACCTTCAGTGTTGCAACGGATCATGCGACGATTAACCGTAATTTTCCGTTGCCGCATAAGGGGTTGTGCAGTCTAAGCGATCATGCAGGATATTTTGCCGTTGATTTTATTGAAGGGAACCGCAAGGGGAAATACGATATGGCCTTCAAACCGTCGCTTTTTGAGTGTAACCCTTCTCTGGGCAGAAAATTAACCTTTACTTTAGCGGACTTGAGCCAATATTCAGTTAATATTGCGGAAATTTTATCAGGGAAAGACGGCGAAGCTGAAATAATCAAGGTGAGGTTAACGGTTAAGGACGCTTCGGGCAAAGAATTTCCTGTTATCAATGCGAAGACGAATATCCGTATAGGGCATTGGGAAGGAGAGTTTACCGCGGAATATAACAGTCTGAACGTTCCAAGTGGCTGGCTGTACGTAAAGCTCCCTGAAAATACAGTCGGCGGTTCGGCTTTGATTTCCGCCGAACTTAATGCGATGACTCCTAAAGGGCGGAGACCTTCCGCGATACGAAAAACCGTTGATTTAAACCGGCTTCAGAAGTTCGCGCAAAAGGAGAGTGCGAATAAAGAATTTACGCCGGATGAAAAATACGAAACCAGATTCGTCTGCTCTTCAGTATCGAATTTGCAAAATAGAAAATCAATTGAGAAGGCCGTACAGAAAATTTCCGCCGCCAACCTTAATATAATTGTGCCGTTCATACAAAGAGAGCCTATGGATGGAAGCGGGGGATTATATGCGAAAAGTTCTTTTTTCCCCATGGACCCGAAAATCGAAAAAGGATTCGATCCGCTGAAACACCTTATAAAAGTTGCTCATTCAAAAGGGATAGAAGTTTTTATTATAGTTACTATTTTCAGGCGGGATAAAAAGTTTTGCAAAGCTCATCCTGATATGCGCCTTGAGGACGAAAAAGGGAAATATAATTATAAAGCCTGTCTCCATAAAGAAGCCTATCGGGATTTTATGGCCGATTTTATTGGCGAACTTGCGAAGAATTATGATATAGACGGGGTTTGCCTGGATTATATTCGAATATGGGGTAGTGGCTGTTTTTGTGAGGATTGCCAAAAAGCGTTTGCGAAAAAATTTCGTAAACCGCTTAGCAAAGCAAGCCGGGAAGAACTTGATTTATGGAGATATCAAGGCGTGAGTGGAACAGCGCGAAAAATCAGGAATAAAGTCAAGTCCATTAAACCCGATGTCGTTTTAGGCGCCGCGGTGATAGACTATGAAGAAGGGATCAAACAGGGACAAAATGCTGTAAAAATGGTAAAGGAAGGTGTTCTCGAGGTTATTTTCCCGATGGATTACACTATGAAATTATTTTCATTGCATGATAATGAGGAAAAATTCTATAAAGGGTTGGGCGACAAATATAATGACCGGCTTTTCCCGATAGTATCATCTTATGTCTATAAATTAAACCGGAAATCGCGTTATCCTACCTCTCGAAATGAGGAAATATTCGAAAAGCAGATTGCAATTCTGCGAGACATGGGTATAAAAGGATACGGTATTTTTCGCCTTAATTTTATTAACGGTAAGATGATGGAGTTGTTGAAAAATAAAATAAATAAGACTAAAACTTTACCTTATTATAGAAAACCCGGTGTAATTAAGCAATAATGCATGCCCGGAAAAAAATCATTGTAGAATTGGGTTTATGGATATGAAATGTTTATATGTAATTCCCGGAAACTCTCCGGATACTGCCGGGGCGGATTATATTTGTGACGGAATTGATGACCAGGAGGAAATCCAGGCGGCGCTTGACGTCCTTGCCGCCGCAGGCGGGGGAACTGTTCGCCTGAAAGCGGGGCGGTTCAATATTTCCATGCCGGTATTTCTTAAGGACAATCTGGCTCTGGAAGGCGAAAACAATACCGTACTGTTCCTGGGAAACGCCTGTCGCAGCAGTCTGGCGGCGGATGCCGTTGGCGACAGTTTTGAATTAAGCGTTAAGGAGCCGGCCGGATTCAAACCCGGTATGGAAATAGTGATCATTTCCGCGGAATTCAGATTTGCCGCCGCAATAAAAGATGTCAGGGGTAATATCCTGATACTTAAGGAAGGCCTTCCGGTTCCTTTGCCGACTGCCGGCGTCGAGGTCTGGAGTTCAAATGATATCCTGGTGATAAACGGCGCCCGGAATGTAACGATCAGCGGTATCGGCATAAACGGGAATTCGGAAAATCAGGTACGGTTTATAAAAGGCGATGGTTACCTGAACATATCCGGCAGGCGTGTTAACGCCACTGACGGAAACAGCGCCGTTTTTATAAGCGGTGGCAGTGAAAACGTTGCTATTGAAAGCTGCCGGATTCACAATGTCCAGGGTTCCGGCATTTTCGCTAGAAATGCCGGAACAGGCTTGAAGTTCATCAATAACGTGATCGAGAATATCGGGGATAAAGGCATTGTTACCAGTGACGTTCCCGGCAGCGGCTTTATTCTTCACAACCGTATATCCGGTGCGGGAAAGGCTGAAAATATTGTTCCGCTCAAACATCCCTGGGGTTGGGGCGACTGCATAAATATTCATCCCGATTCCGGCAGCCGCTGGCTTGTTTCCGGCAATATCCTGTCTTATGCCCGGCGCAGCGGAATACGCATTACCGGCGCGACGCAGTCGATTGTCTGCAATAATATAATTGAGCATTGCGGGGATTACGGAATTGTCGCAAAAGTTACTCATGACAACATTTTTAAGAACAATTCCGTTTCCGGATGCGGCGGCGGGGTCGTGTTGGCTTTCCCGGAAAAGGAAATGACTTCCGGCGGCGGCGTGGTTTCGGGAAATATCATCAGCGGCAGTCGGCGGCACGGTATTATGGGTTGTGGGGCTCAAAACTGCCTGATGACGGGGAATATTTTGCGGGGGAACGGTGGTTGCGGGATCATAATAACGGACAGGGCGTATGAGGAAGTCGAACCGGAGGCGGAACGTTGGCCGGAATACCCCATAAGGAGAAGCGGAATTGCGGAAAATATTATTGTTTCGGGAAATGTTTTAAACGGTAACGGCATTAAAGGAATATGTGTCCGTAATTCGAAAAATATAAAAGTTTCGGATAATATCGAAGAAACGGGATAAGCGTGAATTTAATCGGTCTTGGTAGTCGCGAGTGCGGCCTCGCACCGCGACCGGAGTTTTTGACAACTCTGTCACCGTTTTAAGGCGCCCTGTGCCGGAGCAAGCTGCTCCCGGCGCTACTTATAAATTAAAAAATGGAATGGATTAAATAAATGGGAAACTGTTTATCGGAAAAACTTTGGCCGCATCCGCGGGAGATAGAATTCGGGAAAGCTTTTCCCCGACCGGAAAAAATATTTCTGGCCGGTGACTGCCCGGAACATTACTGGGATGATCTGAAAAAAGTTGCCGGGATTGCCGCGGGCGGAGCGGAAAGCGCTTTCCGTCTGGCTTTCGTTAAGGATGAAACGATAAAGGGTGAAGAGGAATATATCCTCGACCTGAAAGCTTCGGAAGCTTTGCTTCGCGCCTCTTCGCCGAAAGCCTTTCAGCATGGTTTCCAGTCGTTTCTTCAACTTGCGGCGCTGGTTTTTCGGGGAAATGAGTGGCGTGAGGCGAGGATTCATGACTGGCCGGCGTATCGCTGCCGGTGTTTTATGGTTGACCTGGGCCGGAGCGTGTATTCATTGCCGCTGCTCAAGCGGATCGTAAGAATACTGGCGCGGCTGAAAATGAATATGCTGCACCTGCATCTGTACGACGATGAATTATGCGGCATACGCTTTGACGGTTTGCCGTTCGGGAAGGAAAATCCCTATTCGCTTTCGATTCCGGAGCTGAAGGAACTTGCCGCCTACGCGGCCGGATACAACGTTGAGATCGTGCCCGAAATAGAAAGCTGGGGACATGTCGGTTCGCTGGTCTTTCACCGGCATGACCTGGCCGGCGGAATCGGGGTTTACGGCGGTTCCAGTTTTATCATCAAAC
>JBAYCO010000019.1:0-18132 GCA_041668685.1 Victivallaceae bacterium
ACTTCACGCACTAATTCAGCCTGAGTGCGCTGTCAATGGTTAAATTCGTATAAAAAGCTCCATGAAATGGGCGGCTTTATGCCGAATTTACACCTTTACAGCAAACGATAATGAATTACTTCCACATCACATCTACTGTTTTCATAAGTCTATCTTTCAGTAAGCTCACTTTTCATAGAAGGTTTGACAGTTCCGGTTTTATCCGGTTTAGGATAATGCTTTTAACGCTCATTGCGGCCTCCGGCCGACAATAATATTATAATAAAATCCGCCAGCCCATTCTGTAAACATGTAAATACTAATTGTGCTGGTGGCTGCTGCTTTTTTTTATACATATACGGACCATTATTTAGAAAACGAAGTATCGTTTTTACCGGCTTTCTATTAGCAATACGGGATATTTACCCCCAGGGCAAAGCCTTGATGCAGCGTCATTTTTTGTAAACGCTACGGGGCAGTTTGTCATTCTATTTCGATTTGCCTTTGAGAAATACCGGTTTCCTTAAAACCATCCGTAAATATTCGAACAAGACTCCAAATCAAAAAAAGAACAATATTATGAGTTTACGCTTTCCAAAACGGCCATTTACTTTAAATCTTCTTACAGAGAGAAATCAATTCGTCAACACAAATGCCGGCCAGACATTCTGTGGTATCGGCCGCGCCGTAATATATTTTGACCTCGCCGGAATCTTCAAGGATCATCCCGCCCGGGAAAATAACACTTCCTCTATAGCCTTCCAGTTCGTATTGATTCTCAGCTTTTAGCAAAGGTTCGGGGCAAATCCCCACCACTTTGGAAGGATTATCGATGTCCAGCAACATTATTCCTGCAAAATATTCTTTTTCCCAATTACCCGCCCAGCTATACAACTTTTTATCCCGGTACCGCCAGACCGCGTGAAAAGTGGTTAACCATCCGGCCCGAGTTTTGACGGGTGGGGCTCCGGGACCGATTTTATCATTGCAGAACGCCACATTCTCAGTACCTAACACCAATTTATGATCGCCCCAGAATCTCATATCCGGGGATTCCGACAACCAAATATCGAAAAAATCTTTCCCCCCTCTTCCATAAACAGGGAACGGGCGTTCAAGGCGGACATAATTGCCGCCGATTTTTTCCGGGAAAAGCACCATATTTCGATTGTCCGGCACAGTCATAGTCAGCAAGTCAAATCGCTCAAAATCATCGGTAACGGCAATGCCGCCGCGAATTCCATGCCGGGTATCAACCGCGAAACACATATAACATCTGCCGTCAATTACCGTAAGTCGCGGATCATAAGCCCGAAGCCATTCATCATTAAGTTCGAATGGAACAAACGGTTCAGGACTTATTTCCCAGGTAATGCCGTCATCACTGAACGCCAAACCCAAATTTATTTTTAAATCCAGTTTCGCGCCTGCCGTTTTGTGAGCTTCTATTCCTTCCCGCGTAAAATTATAGTCATTTCTGAACACCATTACATAACGCCCCTGGAATTTGGTTACGCCGGCATTAAAAGTAAGCGTTGACGGATATGGCATCATCGTTGATATTATCAGGGGATTTTTTGGATTTTTTACAATAACCTCACTAGCCGTAAACTCAAATGTCATTTTGTATTCCTTATTTTAATATGGATTCTTAATTTTAGTATACCTGAATTTTGGTTAACTAATGACTTTTAAAATCAAATAACCAAAATCACTCTTAATTTATTTCATTTATTGAGTCCTTTAAAACCCCGTCCTTTGGGCGGGGTCATAGTTTTTCGGTTTTACCATTTCCATAAATTGTTCCGCAAAATCTTTCGCCATCCAACCTTTAGTCCCGCACAGCTAGGGACAGCCGTGGCACTGGGCAACTCTGAATGTTGAGGAAACAGGTGTAGCCGCCCCTGTCTCCAGGGGCGTGGGGAACGTTACATGAGAGTTAAACTCTAAAATTCCATTAACGTCTCTTGCTCCCCTATGGGGAGTTTTAAGCAATACCACGTCCTTTGGGCGTGGATTTTTATTTTTCCCATCCCCGCTGTTCAATAATAACCGGGAAAATATCTCTAAATAAATCAACCGTTATTTCTGACCTTTCAGATTATTACACTTTGTTAATCGGCTATTGGAAACTCCCAGTCGAACAAATTGACACTCCAAGCAATCCCGATACAGGAATGTGTGTCGAAGCTTGCATTTCCGTTTTCCGGGCCGGTCCCATGAAAGAACATCAGGTATTTGCCGACACCAGCAACATGGCGGCAGTCAATGACAAATCCCGCCGTAATCCGCCCCTGCGCCCATGGCCAGTCAGCCTGCCCCAAGACAATGTTTTTTCCAGACTCAGTCCAGTTCATCAAATCATCTGAAACCATAATTCCAATACCATTGCGGGGCGAATGAAACATATAATAACGCTTATCTTTTTCAATAACGCAAACATTCTCTCCAGCCTTGGTAAAACCGTAATAACTCCAATGCTTCAGATCGTATGAATAAGACATGCTGACGCCATTCTGTTTATAAAAGCACCAGAATTCGCCCGGTTTGCACCAGTTTTCAATTATATAAGGATCAATCATTCGCCCCATATCTTCAACTTTCACGTTATCTCCCTTTACCCGTAACAGTTCCGGTTCACTCCAATTCTCCAAATCCTGGCTGGACATAACCCAGATACGGGCGGAACTGTTTCCAAACTTTTCTCCGTTCGGGCGCGGATATGTCTGGAGACACATTATCCAGTAGTTGCGATAGCGGATAATATTGCCGGGACTTGAAAAGTTCAGGTTTTTGTCTTTCGGCGTTAAAATTATCGGTTCTGAAAAATTTTGAAAGTCATCGCTTTTGCTCATCGCCGTATAAGAAAACACATTTCCGGCGGGATCTGTCTTCACCAAAGTAAAATACAGATAAAATATGCCGTTATGATATACTGCCGCAGGATCCCGGTATGCTGTACAGGCATCTCCTTGCATTAGAATTGGATTTTTAAGAATCCTTAAAAGGGAGGTTTTTTTCAACATTTGTTGCCTCAATAATATAGATTTTTGCTGTATATGTTAATTTTAAGCTTTATTAAGCCATTCCCAACGGTCGTTTTTTATCCACTTCACAGCTTGACAGTTCAGGCGCAATTCCTAGATTGCCGTTTATTACCATAATACCAGTTAGAACGACGAACAGTTGAACCGTATGCCAAAACCTTGCGGATGTTAATATTTCTCGTGTATTCATTCAGAATCAATGCGTTTCCACCGCCTCTCCGGCAGTCAGCCATTCTAAGGTGTTCTTACTCAAAGCATTCTTGAGTATGCTAAAAACAAATCTGTTTTTAACTGAAATCGCCGGCACTATGTAAATACAAGCTCCTTTGCCCAAATGTTTATACGTTAAAAAAGGCTGCTGTCGAGAAGGTTTATTTTTATAAAGACTGTCCGATATGATTAAAACCGTTGCACTGCGATTTTGAGTTTGACTGCCGGAAGTTTTTGTTTCCAGCTCTATCCAGTCACCCGATGACAATCCTTCAGACAGCGGACTGTTTTCTTTTATCATTATTTTGTTCATTTGAACAGTTGAAATGCCAAATACCCCAACTAGCGGATTGCCGGGTTTGCCAAACGATTTGGCTCCTTTCCGGTTATAATCGGCATCTTCGTCAATTCCATTCATTATGCTGTTAGTGATCAGCAAACCGCCATTTTTTACATATTCGGTCATGCCATTATACATTTCCGGAGAAAACCAGAAAGCAATAGCGGGAATAAGAATTCTTTTGTATGTATCCCGTTTTTCTGAGTTAAAAGGCAAAAATATATCTGCATTGACTAAATCAGGCGTATTGTCGTTTGCCTTCTTTACCACTTTTACCAGGCTCCGGATACACCATTGCCGTTTTGCGCCATACTCGTATTTATCATATTTTACTATCGCCACGTCTTTATCTCTTTTTGCCTGTACGTCCGGGATAAAAATGACTGACGGCATAATCAAAAAAACAGTTACAGTAATTTTCGAAACACAATATTTTCCCTTGTTTATGATTTTCTCCCAGTAAAACACTTATTCCCTCCTAATTTATTTCGAACGCTTATTATTGTTTTTGGCCAGCCATTTTATCGAATCCGTCAAAAGCTGGAGCTCTTTCCCTTTTAAATTACCTTTAAGCGCTTTCTTGCTGTCATCCCACGGACAGAAACACCCGGGAAGAGTGCCGAATGCAACAATTTCCCCTTTGCCGTATTTCCCTGCCAGCACAACATTATTGCCGCGTAAATCCCTGGCTAATATTTGCGCATCTTTTCCCGGCTGCAACGCATAATGGTCATATGCGAATCCTGGGATATATTTATCTTCCGACTTAAAGTCCGCCGTAACCGGAGTATCCATAATTATTTTTACCGCATTTTTTTCGATCATCCTTATCTTCTTACCGGATTTGATAATTTCAGGAAATATTTTTGCTGCTTCTACCGTTGCATCATGAGTTAAAACCAATCCTTTACCGTTTTGAACCATTGCCTGGATTACGTTTATCGCATTGTCAAAAAAGAGGGTGCTTTTAGCCTGGGGAATCACAATTACATCCGCATGTGCCATACAAGCGCCATCAAGGCGCGGCAGATAAAAACAATTGAATTCAGGCATTTTTCCCATCTGTTTATATATTTCTTCTGCGCCATAAGCATTTTGATAGATACCGACTTTAATTCCCGGCCGGTCGGGAATTGCGATTGCCACCTCCGGATTTTCAATAACCGTGATTTTACCCATATCGGCAAAAACTTTATTATCGGGGTAAACTCCCTTAAACCGCGCCAGTTTATTTTCCGGACCGACCACTAAAACATAAGGTTCATTGTCATAGTCGGTTTTTATTTTTATCCCCTTTTTCAATTCGTTGGCATTTACTTTACCGATGCTTTTGCCGATAATAATGTTCTTAACCTCAAACCGATCACCCTTAAGCCCAAGCTTTTTCATATCCAGCACTAATTTAGCAGATGCCGTTTTTTCACACGGCAACGCCACACACAAAATGTTGTCTTTCCTGACTATCGAGTAAAACTCGAAGTTATCGTTTCCATTCAAACGCATGGGTTGAGGTGCTACCATATCGATAAAATTCCTTATAATTTCACTGCTTTCTTCCGAGCCGCAGGCCAGATAATAGGCATTGCCCTTCCTTGTCATTACTGGTTTTTCGGTGAATTTATTCCTAGCCAGCACCTCATCAGCGGAAATGACTTGTATATCACGCACCGCACTCCATATTTTTTTATCGGGAACTTTAAATCTATCGCTTTTCAACATGACATAGCCGGGAAGCGGTGCCGCCGCCGCAACTTTTACTCCGAACAACTCTTCCGTATGATCCGCCTGTTTAGTTAAATCGCTGTTTCCGGTAGTAATCGGACTTCCCAAAGCCAGCACTTTTCCCCCGGCGGCAAGATATGATTTAAGGCTTTTAAGAAAACTTTCGTCCATACATATTCCCATTTCGTCCGGAATGATCAGCAACTCATATCTGCTCAAGTTTTTCGGGTCGAGTGTAAAAATTGTTCCCATAAGCTGGATTGCCACCGGATAATGTTTTCTCAATTTATTCCGTAAATTAGTAAGTACTTTTTTATATTCTATTCCCGGCGTAGGCGCAAATCTTAAAACAAATGGACGGGAGGCAGCCAGCATAGCAATTCTGGTAAGAGGTTTTGCACCTATCCATTCTCGTTGTAGACTGATCCATTTTTTAATATTTTCGGTTCCGAGAAAAAGGTCTATAACTTTTTTGCTTTTTTGGGAATAACCTCTCAAGAAATCGCCAAAGATTTTGGTAAATCGAGGTTTTTTCCGATAGGCTTTCTGCATAACCATAGGAAACAACATTATCCGATATTCAAACATAGTCAACGCTCTGCCGTGAAATCCGCGGGTTGCTTCACGAGGAACATTTGCCCCTTTATAAGAATAGCCAATTCGCCGCATCACGTTTTTATAATCATAGCCTTCGTTAGAATTTATATCAATCCTGTCCATCATTTTCTCAATTGCCAGCGAGTCGTATCCCCATGCTGCAGAATGTAAAGAACGTTCTGGCGTATAAAGAGGAAAAGAGGTTTGCATTCCGTATTTTGCCGCCGCATTTTTTAGTTTTCTGATAAAATTATTCATAACCGCATTTTTATATATATAAAATCTTCGATTCCACTTACTGCCATCAGTGCCATCCGGCATTTTTTCTCCGGTATATCTTTCTCTAAAATTATTCCAACAAAAATTCTTGAACTCAGCAAAATCATCATGGTGCGTATCCCGTGCTTCGGCACAGTTGAATTCATGAAACATCAGTCCATACAAACTTTTATGACGCGGCTTGTAGTACTTGCCATATTCGTTAATTATATCCGTCCAGATTTTAATCTGCCTCGGGTCATTGAGCCCGGCAATATCAGTACCTTTAACCTTGTAGGCCGGAGTGAGCGTCAACCATATACGGATATTGTATTTGTCCGCCTCCGTCAAAACCTCTTCCAGCCACTCCCGATCTTTATCCATTCGAGAACATCTTTTTGCATTTTTAACTTTCGTGTTATGGTAAAAATTAGTCGGTCCCCTTCCTCCCGGAGCTTCTCCTTGGTGGGCATAAAAAGTTATATCCGTAAATCCCAAATCTGCAAAATTTTTGAAAATATACTTAACCGGAAATTCCTTACCATATCCCTTTTCCCATATTTGAGGCGGACATTCCGGAGCTACCCAGATATCCAGGCGATTATCTGGAGCCTCATTATTTGTGTTTCCCGTATTTGCTGTTCCAGTAATGCCGGATAATAAAATCAATAACCAAATAACCAATACTTTCATTTTTTTCTCCCAATAATTAAAGTGGCCCTGTCAAAAATTTGACTATTTTTCTGTTCATGGCCGTTGATCTTTCCATTTACTTTTTGCATGATATTGCTTCGTAATATCTGTTAGTTTTCAGCAATGTTTCATTTCCCCATACATACTTTCTAAAAACAATTACTAATAAGTACTTCCGTCACTATACCATTTTGTACCAGTCGGCCTCCAAGCTTCGTACATCGTTGAATAAGTTCCTCTGAGACAGGGGCTTACATGAGCATCCGCAAATAAAACATTAGTTTGGTTAGAATGTCTGTAAGGTATGCGTACGCTGTCTGCGGTACATGAAACAAAAATTGGATTTGTCGTTGTACAAATAGTATATGATTCAGCATTGTTATAGTGCAAATCAGTCATAAGAACCATTATAGACGGTTCTTTGGTATGCGATAACAGTTTATCATAACCACTAAAGCATATATATCTGTTATAACCATATCCTCGGGACCTGTAATGGTTGTAATTTGGATAGGGGGCAGCTGACGGGCAGTGAAAAATACTGAAATCGTTCCGGGTTGTACAATTGGCATAATCATAGTTGACATAGTTCATAAGCTGATAATCCCATAATTTCTTATTCGTAGTACTGTAGGGAAAATACCCGTCATTATCATCTACGTATGTATAATTAGCAGTTCCAAACTGCTTCAATTGACTAGAACAGGCAACCTGTTTGGCTTTTTCCCTTGCCTGATTCAGCGCCGGCAACAACATTGAAGCGAGAATCGCTATGATAGCGATCACGACGAGGAGTTCGATGAGTGTGAAATTTTTCTGTTTCTTTTTCATTTTTCCTTTTCCTTAATTATTTAATAGTTCAAAAGCTGTCTGTCTTAAAATCCCCCTTCCTTTTTCCAGCTGTTTATTCTATAATCCCAGCCTCCTGTTATCAATTAAAAATCCTTACCGTAAAATTTTTCAAGCTGTGCGGTAGAACACCTGTTAAAATTGTTATCGTCTAATGATCCGGTATCGTTCAAGTAATTTTTACGTGTTTGTAGTTCCGCTTGTCGCGTTTTTGCTTGCCGAACTACTACCGCACAGTTCAAAATTTTTCATTTTCATCAAATACGGTTTCCGCCGTTATTTAATATTCATATTTTTCACGGAATTCCTGATTACCAGGCTGCATGAAAGCCGCTTGTGAATTTTTTCTTTCAGGTGTGCGGCCAGGATCTTTTTAATGAGGATCATCGATTCCGTAACTATTTTCAAGACATTCTGGTCAATAGTCGTATGAGGCGGAGAAAACCAGCGGGAGCTTTTCTGTTTTTCGAATGATATTACAGATAAGTCCTCCGGTACTTTAACTCCCAGCAAATTTAAAGCGTACACGGCTTCATTCGAAATAGATTCTCCGCAGATGATCGTTGCCGTAGGCGCATCCTGTATCATAATAGCCATAAGTTCAATCAGGGATTGTTTTTCAGGATGATAATCATAAGACGCCATTGGACTGAGTCCATGTTTTTTCATGGTTTCGGTATAACCGCGCTGCCGTTCCCTGCCTGCCCTGATGTCGGCATTATCCACCACTATGCTTATTTTACTGTGCCCGTTTTTGACCAGGTAATCTATCGCCAATGCAATTTCACCATAATAATCAGAACAGATACTGTGACAGTTGTCCAGAATATTGCCAACTGCAATCAGCGGTATTTTCATGTTGTTTAATTTTTCTTTATATTTTAAAGCTTCGACATCATTTAAAAGAATAACCGCTGTTTTCGTATAGCTGTCCAGTATCTTGTCAATATCCCTGGCCTCAATAATATTTACTAAAAAACCGGCACGAACTATTTCCCCGACAAGATTAGTCAGCAGAATATTACGGAAAACGTCATAACAACCAATTCTATCGAGTGATTCTACTATTATGGCAATAACTTCACGTGCCGCCACTTGCTGAGGCGCATAATTTAACTCCCGGGCAATTTTAAGTATTCTTTCTTTTACCGGGGTGCTGACTGACGCCCTGCCCGTAAATACCCGGGATACGGTGGCTTTCGATACTCCGCATTCCCTGGCTATAGTATTTATGTCTGCTTTCATATTTTACTTTGCAACTTAAAATTTAATGAAACGGTTTCATTATTAGCATAAACCATTTCTCAAGGTTTGTCAATACCTGTTTTAAAATTTCAGCGAAAAAAATCAGAATCAGAGTGTGAAATTTTTCACCAGCGTTGGGCAAAGAGTTGCGTCTGAAATTTTCCGTCCAAAAATCCCCGACGTATTGCATTTCCATCTACTTTTTGATTGTAACGGAGGATAATTGGTGAACTTTGGGACAAGTGCTTCAGGGTAAATCCAACCTGATTTGAATTTTTCCGAGTGCCTCCGAGTTTGTCGCCAACTCAGAAAAGAATTGAGTTCTGAACGACTCGGCCAGGCGACGGACAAAATTCTTTATGGTGCGGAAATGTTGCAACGTCGTTTTCGCCAGGATCGCTAAAAACGTTTTTGTGCCGAAAGCCGAATGGTATTCACGCATTTCATCAGCTACATCGGTATTCCCTTTCAGCCGCCATATTAAGTTACAACGTTTAACAATATAGCGTTTGCGGGAAATACAAATATATCCAAAACTTATGATTGACTCTGGCGCATAAAAGCAAATCGGATTTGTAATTCATGTTCTTGTATGATATTCTATTTATTGATTATGAAGGGAACCGGAATCAGCAAATGCATAAATATATCTTTATTACAATTATCGTAAGCATGGGAATGTTTCCGGGAACGATGAATTTTGCCGCAACTCTCCCAAACACTTCGCTCCAGACAGGGGAAAGACGAATTCAACCGCGTTTTGCCATTTACACCGCTGAACTCGCCGGTAAAGATTTAAACAAAACCAAACTGCTGGAACCGCCGCTGCTGACCGGGAAAGATATAGTTGCTTATGAATGGACGGATCACAGCATGAAAATCACTCCTGAAGCAACCGCCCGGTTGGCAAAGATTCTCAAAACGAATACGTCCGGGGTACCGTTCATGGTTGTGATCAGAGGCAGAAGGTGTTATGCCGCTTACTTTTGGTGGTCAATATCTTCCGTTGAGACGTTTGCCCCGGTTATTATTGCGGATAGTTTGCTGACCGCTAAAGGCAGTGCGACATTGCGTTTTCAGGACGGTTATCCGACGTCGGGACTGCGTCGGAAAGCAAGCGGACGCAGTCCGATGATCCGGGACAAAATTCCCGTATATGAAAATAACTCCATTCGGAATGCGCTTATCCAGAGTCGGAAACTGACCGAAAACGGCCTGATTGTCATCCCGGGCGGTTATCGTTCTCCTTACCGCCGCGATGAGTATCGCACCTGTCTGACTAACGCGGATCAGGCAAAAAGCAATGCGGCGTATCAAAAAATCTATCATCGTTACGGGCGGGAAGATTACGCTACGCTGCGCGACGAATTGCTCAAGTCGGAACCAGCGTTTACTTTATCGGGAGAATTTCTTGCCGTAATCAGGATTTTTCACGAAGCTAAAGATCCGGATGCCTTAATCGCGGCCCTGAACAGATTGAACCCGCAGGTAATACGGGATTCCGAAACTTGGAACCGGATTAATGAAACCATTGCCTGGGACGGGATAAAAGTTTACCAGGCGTTTATCATGGCGTGCAAACCGGAAATTTACCGTCCCAACTATTTCAGTTCTTTTCAGAATAAATACCTTGAATTGCTGAATTCCGGCAAGGCCGGTAAAGCCGAACGCACCGCGATAGAAAAAATGGTTGACCTGGAACCGGAACTCTTCGCCCGTTTCTGCAAACCGCTGAACCGGGATGAAAATGCCTTACAGAAAAACCTGAATGCCGAGCTTGCCGCAGGGAGAAAATCCGCCGCGGAGCGCCGCCGGAATATCGGCCGGATGTTGTCGTTTATCCGTTATTACACAAATTTCAACAAATTCAGGTTGTCTGATTATCCGGAGTTAAAAAAGTTTGTTTCTCTTCTGGATCAGAATGATGAACAGGAGGTATTCGATTATATTAGTGCCGCCGGCATGCTCGGAATGTATAATGAGGCTGCCGATTTGCTGATCCGGCGAATTGATTTGCCGGTAAGCAATTATGAAATGCACATGGTGACGGCTCCATGCCAAAGACTTATGACAAGAAAGGAAGAACAGAACTCCGTCGTTGAACACCGTCGGGGCCAATTGATAGATTTCCTGCTGAAAGCGAAGCGCGCGAAGGAAGCCCAGGCCTGGGCGGAAAAATTCTATGGCGCCGATGCCGATCCCGATCCGAATAAAGTCCGTTTCATATCCTGGAACCGGCTGGGCCGGGTTCAGGCGGCAAGCAACGCCCGCGTATTTGAAAAAATCCTCAAAAAAGCGGAGCCGGAAGCCAGAACCTGGGAATTTTATTCGCGGAAATACCAGTATTATCTCGGGCGCAAGGAGAATAAAAAAGCCCTGGAAACTTTGCGGGAAGCGATTGAAAAGGGCAAAAAACTGTCTAATCCCGAATTGGTGGTTTTTGCTTCCTGTCGACTGGCCGATTACTGTTGGAGACATGGAGAACGGGAAAAAGCCCTTGATCTGGCCCGCAAAAATAATGCTTACGCGGTTGAAAACGTGCATTCCGGACAGAAGATTGCGAGAAAAGCCGGTTATTCCAACGGAACTCAGGCCCGGATGGAAGCGGCCAGTCAGTTGCTGCACATACTGGAGGAAATGAAAATTCCCGGCTGGAAAAGGGAATGGGAAAGGGTCGCCCGGCGTGAATTCCTGGACGGACAGACATTTTTATTGTATCATTTTTTGTACCGGCAGCGCCGTATGGACAAGAATTACACCATGTCCGCCGGCGACACAATATTTAAAACTCTCTGCGGCGAAACATTTCAGAAGCGGTATGGGTTCTGTTATGAAGCGCATGCTGTCCGGCTGGCGGCGGTACCTTATAAAAGCTGGTTGGGGGACAATTTCGAAGAATGTCTGCAAAAGACCCTGAATGGTTTTGAAAAATACAAACGGTCAAAAGATGAAAAACCATGGATGCTGAGCGGTTTCTCATTTTATAACGCTCCGCATGAAGCCGAACGCAAGGCGCTGCTGGCAAAATATTTATTTGACCGTTACCCGGAAGCTTTTAAATCTCAACTGGCGGCCTCTTTGCCGGCCCGCAACTACGAGGAAGGCAAAACTCTGTTGGAAAAATATTGGAACAGCGGCAAGATGGAGCCGCGCGACCGGCGGCAGGCATTGGCAGACTTACTTAAAAAAGCACCCAGCCAATCGGAAAGGCAATGGTGCGAACGGGAATTGAACAAGTTAGGCAAATGGAAATGATGACAACATTAAAGCAAAATTCCCGTTCATGTGGAATATAGATTGAGAAATTTTTAAATTGGAAGTCATTTTAAAAACAGTTTATTAAAATCGTTTCCAATAAGTTAAACCATTATCTATAAACAACTTATATTACTGAGCTCAACTTAGACCTTTTCGCTCGAAAAGTCGAATGGTGTACCATATAACTACATATTTGAGCTTGATGATAATTCGAAAAAGATATAAAATTACAATGTAATCGAAAAAATTGGACATAGAGCGGCTCCATGAATTTTTGAATCAGGCAATAGACGATCTTGATGTGGAAGCTGTCAAAGCCGATGTTCTGCCTTTTGTTCACGACCGCAAATCGCTCGAATTATGGAGCAAGGATTTCTTTCGCGAAATAGTTAAGGCGTTTGTCGAAGCCTAAAATTGTATATGGTATCTAGGTACCCAACTATAATATAATTCCACCAAATAAGTGATATTTATATTGTTTTTTACCTAAATAACTATATGTTAGTTTGCTTTAGCATAAACCATATATAAAATACAGGGATTTATTCATGAGCCTGAATAGAAATTTATTACTGGAACTTGCGCGCGAGTACGGAACGCCGCTTTACGTGTACGACGGGGATATGATCGTGCAGCGTTACCGCGAACTATATGATTTTATCAAATGGCCCGGCTTGAAAATACATTACGCCATGAAGGCCAACTATAATCTCCGCATCCTGAAAGCCCTGCAGGCCGCCGGAGCGGGAATTGACGCGGTAAGCCCCGGCGACGTCATGCTGGCGCTGAAAGCCGGTTTTTCGCCCGACCGTATTATCTACACCGCCAATAACGTTACCGATGATGAAATGCGGCAGGTAAAATCGCTCGGCGTGCTGTTCAATATCGGGTCCCTGTCGCGTCTGGAAAAATTCGGACGGGAATTTCCGGGCAGCGATATCTGTCTGCGCTTCAACCCTGATGTGGTTGACGGCGAACACGCGAAGCTCATGACCGGAGGGGACTTGACGAAATTCGGGATACTGTTACAGGACGTTGAAAAAGTAAAGGAAATTATCGCACGGTACAATTTACGGGTAGTCGGCCTGCACGAACACACCGGTTCCGGTTTACAGCATACCTCGTCCGTATTCAAAAGCATGGAAAACCTGATGGCGGCAGCAACCCCGGAAAATTTCCCCGACCTGCATTTCCTGGATTTCGGCGGCGGCTTCAAGGTCCCATACAAACCCGATGAAAAACGCGTCGATTATGTAGCCATGGGTGCGGAAATAACCCGGCTGTTCACGGAATTCTGCGGCAAATACGGCAGGAAACTGCAAATGTATTTCGAGCCCGGCAAATATATTGTCGCCGAGGGCGCTTACCTGCTGGTAACGGTCAATACGATAAAGGATAACAAAGGCCGCCTGATCGCCGGCTGCAATTCAGGTTTCCCGCAGTTGATCCGGCCTATGCTTTATGAGGCCTATCACCATATTGAAAACCTTTCCAATCCGGACGGCGCTCAAAAAGTTTATGACGTCTGCGGCAATATCTGTGAAACCGGCGACCATTTCGCCCAGCAGCGCGAACTGCCGGAAATCAGAGAGGATGACGTGCTGGCGATCCAAAACGCCGGAGCTTACTGTTACAGCATGGGCGGAGTCTACAACCTGCGCGCCATGCCCGCGGAAGTATTCGTCAAAAGCGGCCGGGTGGAACTCGCCCGCAAAGCTTTAAGCGCTGAAGAACTGGTTGATATGATAATTGGAGAATCAAACTGATGTTAATTGAATTTACCAAAATGCACGGGCTCGGCAACGATTATATTTATTTTGACTGCATTGCCGAACCGAACCTGATCGCCGCCCCCGGAAAAGTCGCCCCCGGTCTTTCCGACCGCCATTTCGGGATCGGCGGGGACGGAATTGTCCTGATCCTCAAAGCCGACGCCAAAGGCGCCGAATACCGGATGCGCATGTTCAATTCCGACGGTTCCGAAGCGGAAATGTGCGGCAACGCCATCCGCTGCGTGGCGAAATACCTTTGTGATGAAGGCTACGTAAAAGGCGATGAAGTCAACATCCAGACCGGGGCGGGCGTCAAACATATAAATATCCGCCGCGACGGCGAAGGCAACTTCGAATCCGCGCGCGTCGATATGGGCGTTCCCGAACTTAACGGTTTGTTCATTCCGGTAAATATTGACAAGGAACCGGTTGTCGGCGAACTCATCAAACTGCCCAACGGCAAAAAGTACGAGTTCACAGCGGTTTCAATGGGCAATCCCCATGCGGTTATTTTCGTCGATGAAATTACCGATGAACACGTTCTGCGGGACGGCGCGTTAGCGGAAGTCCACGATCTGTTTCCGAACAAGATCAACGTCGAGTTCGTCAGGGTGATTTCCCCGACGGAAGTCGAAATGCGCGTCTGGGAACGCGGCGCCGGGGAAACCCTGGCCTGCGGAACCGGAGCTTCCGCGGTGACTGTGGCCTGTGCGCTCAATCAGTTAACCGCCCGCAAGATCACTGTTCATCTTATCGGCGGCGACCTCGAAATCGAATGGGCGGATAACGATCATGTCTACATGACCGGCCCCGCAACTACCGCTTTCAAGGGGAAAGTCGAAATTTAACTTCACCGAAACTCAGTCTGCGACGTATGAAATTTTTCCGTCGCAGACAAGTATTTCGATACGGCTGCCGGAAGCGTTTTGCGAACGCCGGGAATCGTGATAGATGATCAGCAGCGCAAATATGAACGTCGCCAGTATCGCTATATACAAAGTTCTCATTTAAAACCTCTTTTATGTCCGTGTAAATCCGTGTCAGTTCATATTCACAGTTCGTATAAAAAACTCATATCTCACGCGCCAAGTTGTAAAAATAATGTTTCGGCGGTAAATTAACCGCTAAATAATAACCCGGACGTATAATAATGACAGACAAGGATTTCATACCGCAGAAAGAGCTCAAGGCTCTGCAGTTAACAAGGCTTCAGGACGTTTTAAAAAGAGTTTACGCCAATGTCGGCTTTTTCAGGAAACGCTTTGATGAAGCGGCTTTCAGGCCTGAAAATATAAAATCGACTGAAGACATACGAAGTCTGCCGTTTACCGGGAAAACCGATCTCCTGGATAATTATCCATATGGTTTTCTCGCCGTCCCCATGGAAGACGTTGTCCGTCTCGACGCAGTCACAACAGACAAACCGCTGCTCGCGTTTTATGCGCGGGAAGACATTGCAATGTGGAGCTCCGCCGTGAAACGCTGCCTGCTTGCTTCCGGCATCGACAAAACGGATATTATTCAGGATTTATATTCCCGTGGCGGCTGGGGCGTACATTACGGAACGGAAGCTCTGGGAGCCGCGGCTATATCGCCCGCGGCCGGCAGCGCCCGGGTACAAATAAAACTCATGCGTGAACTCGGCGTAACAGCGGTTTGCTGTACGCCCAGCTATTTCAATCTTATTGTCGAACAGGCAGAGGAAATGGGCGTCGATTTGCGCGAACTGTCCTTGAAAACCGGGATTTTCGGCGCCGAATTATGGACTGAGGAAATGCGTTCGTGCATCGAGGAAAGCAGCGGCATCAAAGCCTATGACATTTACGGCCTGGCGGAAATTATCAATCCGGGCATAGCGGTCGAATGTGAATTCAGGAACGGCCTGCATATTCTGGAGGATTTATTCTACCCTGAAATTATCAGTCCGGAAACCGGGGAAGCACTGCCGGACGGCGAAACCGGCGAACTGGTTTTGACGACTTTGGCTAGTCGGGCGATGCCGCTGGTTCGCTACCGCACCGGGGACATTACCAGGATTATGCCGGGCAAATGCGAATGCGGCCGTACCTTGCGCCGCATCGAACGTATTTCCACCCGCAGCGAAGACATGATCACCGTACAAGGAATAAATATATCCCCTTCCCAGATCGAAGCGGCGCTGCTGTCGATAAAAGGAACTCTGCCGCATTATAACATTATCCTTTATTCCGAAAACGGCATGGATGGCATTGAAGTCAATGTTGAAATCACGGAAGCGATCTTTTCCGATAAAATCCGCTCACTGGAAGCTTTCCAGCACAGCCTGATCAGTGCGATCGAACAAGTCCTCGGCTTAAGAGTAAAGCTCAAACTGGTCGCGCCCGGATCCATTCAGCGCAGCGAAAGCAAAACCCAAAGGGTTATTGACCACAGGAATAAATAATTACGAATTACGAATTACGAGTTGTGAGTTGTGAGTTGTGAGTTGCGAGAATGCCGGTCTGACGACCGGCGCTCCCAGGAGATCATTGCAGTTTTTTGAGTAATTCGGTAAAAGCTATTTCCAACAGTTGCGTTGTCCATTCCACATCAGCCGCCGCGCGGTGCGCTTCCAGGCCGGGACGCGTATCCTCCAGTTGAAAAGCTCGACGCAGATTTTGCAGGCTGTAACTCGGCAGCCCGGAATACGCCTGTTTGAAAAGCCGGAGCGAATCCATTGTTTTCCCCCGCCACTGCGGCAATCCGCAACGTACCAGGCTTTCCTGCAGGAAAGAAAGGTCGAAACGCGCATTATGGGCTACCAGCGTGCTGTCCCGGACAAAATCCAGAAATTCAAAGCCGACCTGCCGGAATTTCGGAGCTTCGGCAACCATAAGATCAGTTATACGGTGCACTCTCGAAGCCTGCATCGGTATCGGGCAGCCGGGATTTACCAGCGACTGATAACGTGACATCCGCCCGTTTTTCTCGATATGAATAGCGGCGATCTCGACAATCCGGTCATTTCTGGCGCTCATGCCGGTAGTTTCCACGTCAAAAACCGTAAACGGCCCTAATTCGTACCAATTGTTTACTTCATTCATTATAAACCGTAAGGAATAGTGTTTTTCAATATTATTTAATAGCATTCAAATACCTTTTTTCCAATAAATGAAAGAAAAATCCCAAAATATAATGACGGCTGGTTGCAATATGTGGAACTGTCTGATATTATGAGAAAAAATCAAAGCTATATTAAATTTTTTCAATGAATTATACCAGAGAGCTTCTGAATGACTTTGAACAGGCGTTTTCGGCTTATACTGACAGTTTTATAAGCGACAGGCCGGAATTCGACAAGAATATTCTGCTGAAAAAGGAACATTCCTTGAAGGTTCAACAGGAATGCCGCCGTCTGGCGGAAGCGGAATCTTTTTCAACGCGACTGGCGATACTGGTTGAAACCGCCGGGCTTTTCCATGACATCGGCCGTTTTGAACAGATACGCCGCTATAATACTTTCGTCGATTCGAAATCTATCGATCACGGCGATTTCGGTTATGAAGTCCTTTTGAAAAGCGATATGCTTTCGCCGCTGCCGGAAAACGACCGCAATATCATTCTTGCTGCCGTAAAACTTCATAACAAACGCCAACTGACGCCGCATCTCGAAGCGGAAACCCTTCTGATTGCCCAAGCCGTCCGGGATGCCGACAAACTCGATATTATGCGGGTACTCCTGAACGAATACGCCCGGAGCAAACTTGACCCGGCCGTTATCCTGCATCTTGAGGAATCCGACGCCGTTTCTCCACGCGTACTGGCACATCTGGAAAAAGGGGAAAATCCCAATATTGCCGACTTCAGAACCCTCACCGACTTCAAACTAGCTCAACTGGCATGGATATACGATCTGAATTTTACCCACTCTCTGCTGGAATTTAAAAACCGCAGAATATATGAACAGATAACGGAGCTATTACCGGATACTCCGCAAATCAATACGCTTTCCCGCGAAATGTTCGATTACCTGGAAAACAAAAGCGCCCCTCGGTAATCGGTTTAAAAACATTCTCCCGCCGTAATGGCTCACTCTTTTCGCAGGTTTAAATAGTAGCTCAAGCGTCTCGCTTGAGTCATGAACGGACAGACGTTAACTGGCCACCGACACAACCGGGACGGTTGTGCTACTATCACGTAAAGC
>JBAYCO010000020.1:0-17656 GCA_041668685.1 Victivallaceae bacterium
ATGGGCTCGCTGTTTGCCCGGGTAAAAGTCAAAGAATATACGGAAAGCCGGAAATTGCTTCAACTGCATGTCAACGAGCATGATCACGGATTTGCGGCGTTAATGGAGCATAACTGGCATCAGGACTGTATCCGGCAATCCGTATTTTTCGTTTCGCTCCCGAACGGCAAGGTAGTCAGCATGGAAAAACTGAGCGCTTTGAAGGTATGTACGATTGAAGAACTGGAACAGGGTTACTTGCAGATTATGAATGAAAAAGTTAACGGCCTTTCCGCCTGTAAGGGCTTGCGGACATTATACCATCCCCAGGGTAAAGACGTTTTTAAAAGCTTTGTACAGGGGAATACTGACGCAGATGTTTTCCGGGAACTTGAAGATCCGTCCTGGCTCAATCTGGATGACGAATTCGGGATAGTATTTTCCGGGAATGCCAATGTCATTTATCATAATAAACATTATTTCAGCCCTTACCGGGCCATAGCGGACGACTTGTTTCTGAACCGGAATAAAGCAGTGCTGAAAAAATATTCCGCCGGGGAAGACATAAGCGCGCTGGAGTTCCTTTTCTGCCCGGAACAGCCGCACACGGAAACGGCCGCCGATACTTTTATCCGCGCCGTTGCCGGGAATGAGAAAACGGTTTGCTTTCTGACCGACGAATATCTAACTGCCGGTAATTTCGGTTCCGGTGGCGGCGGTTTTGATTTTGAGTTTCCACGACAATCCCTGATCCCGCTCGTCAAGTCAGTGGTTACCAGCATTTACAAAGACAAGGTGATCTGCCAAATGGAACTGGATGGACGACAGGGAAATTATTTTCAGGTCGCGGCCCACCTTGAAACCAATGGCGAAAATATAAAAGCGGCAGTTGCCGCTTCCGGTGATATATACATCACCAATGACGGCGATACACTGGTGGATGTAAAGTTGGAAGGAAAAGAAAACGTTAAACTTAAAGCTTATCAAACCATCAATATCCCCAGGAATAAAAAAAATGGTTGTAAATAAAGTTACTGGTCATTATCAGATAATAGACGCCCATAATCATGTATGGTCGAAAGACGGAAAATTAAATATCGAAGATATGGAAAACCTGCTTGAAGCGGCGGAACGTGTCGGGATAAATCGACTTTGTGTTTCAACGCCGCTAAATACGCCATGTCCGAAGCCGGATGAATTCAGAAAGTGTAATGATATTGTTTTCGAAGCCATGAAAAAGACTGACAAATTCATCGGTTTCTGCTTTGTCAATCCCGGCTATGTGCGGGAAACGCTCGATGAAATACAACGGTGCGTAGTTGACGGCGGCATGGCGGGAGTGAAACTGTATCACCACTACTTCATTTGCGACCCGGCCTTGACGCCGCTTCTGGAAAAAGCCGCGGAACTGAAAATACCAGTGCTCATGCATGCGGGCAAGGTAATGGATACCGCAACCCGGCTTGCACAACCGCGTTTGAGTAATGCAGAACATTTCATTAAAGCCGCGAAAATGTTTCCGGAAACGATTTTCATCCAGGGCCATATCGGCGGCGGCGGCGACTGGGAATGGAATCTCCGAATGCTCGAAGACAGCCCGGCAAATATTTATCTGGATACCAGCGGCAGCGTGATCGACGGCGGCATCGTCAGGAAAACCGTCGCGGCCCTCGGCGAAGACCGGGTCCTGTTCGCCACGGACATGGCGTTCGAGGAAGGCGTCGGCAAAATCCTGGACGCCGGGCTTTCCGAAACGCAAATGCGGAAAATATTTCATGACAATATTTCCGGAATACTGAACAGGAGAAAGGTAAAATGAAAATATTCGACATAAATACCGCCATCGGACACTGGCCTTTCAGAAAGCTTGAATTTGAAAGTGTAAGTGAACTGCGGAACGTTCTGGAATCCCATGGCATAAGCAGGGCCGCCGCAGTCAATACCAACGGGATTTTTTATAAAAACTGCCATGACGCCAATCTGGAACTCCATAGTTGGCTTCAAGGGCACGAAGATTTTTTTACCGGCATCGCTACTGTCAATCCTTTGTATGCGAAATGGGACAAAGATTTGCGGGAAAGCGTTGAATGTCTGGGTTTCAAAGGAGTACGTATCGTGCCTCAATATCATGATTACGAACTCAATTCGGTTCCGGCTGCGGAAATCGCCGACCTGGCGGCGGCACTCGCTATTCCGGTGTTCATTCCGCAGCGGCTGGTCGATATCCGGCAGCGGCACTGGCTGGATACGGAAAAAGTCAATGATTTCGAGTCTGTTTATAATTTCTGCATCCGGCATCCGGATACCCGGATCATTTATACGGAAGCCGTCGTCAGCGCGGAAAGCTTTAACGGCAAAGAAAAATGCCCTAACCTGTTCATTGAGACATCGCGAATGCGCTCGGCTTACGGACAGCAGATAAGCAAACTTGCCGCCGTTATCGGGGCCGGACAGCTTGTCTTCGGGAGCGGCGCGCCTTTCAAGGAAATAAGTCCGGCGCTGCTGAAACTGCGGAATACCAATTTGCCGGAAGCGGCGCAAAAACAGCTTGCCGGTGAAAACGCGTTACGGATATTGAATAAATACCACTGGTGAATACAGCCTCTTAGCTGATTTTTATGAATTGAAGTGTCTTGTCAGGGCAAGGAGAGCCGCTTCCGGCTGGCGCAGTTTGAAGGCAATGGCGATCTGGCGATGCTCCATATTGGAACGTTTCGCAATCGCAAGTATCTCGGCGGGATCCTTTTGCCGGGGGAAGACCGGTTCCATGGCTTTGAAAAAACCGGTAACAGCGGTACTGATTATACCAAGCGTGCGGCATGCCGCCGGCACTGTTATCGCACGGTGGAACTCCGCCTCGGCGGCGTTGTATTCCAGGGTGTTGATCCTGCCGGTATTGATCAGTTCATCCATTTTATCCACCGCCGCAAAAATATTCGTAATTTGTTCATCGGAAGCATTGATTACAGCATTGTATATCGAACCGGTTTCCAGGGTTTTACGCAGTTCCAGCAATTCGGCAAGATGCCGTTTATCGAAATAGGAAATATGTTCCAGCACCTGCTCCAGAACGGCGGGAAAATCCCCCTCGCCTATCCTGAAACCGCTGCCGCGCCGTGAAGTTATGATCCCGATCCCTTTCAGATAGCTGCACGCCTCCCGCAGGCTTACCCGCGAAACGTTGAATATTTCGCGCATTCCGTCCTCCGTCGGCAAAGAATCGCCGGCCTTCAGATCATTTGAGCGGATATAGTCCAGAATATCCCGGATCAGTTGTTGCGTTAAAGTATTTTTGTTCATACTGCTGAATCTACCACAGAAATACCCGAAAGGCAAATATCTTTCCTTTTTTGTTATTATGGGTATTGAAATATTCCAACCTGGACTTATAATCTTTAGAATACCAATTTTAATCGAGTTGGCATAACAAATCAACAAAAAACAGGTATTTTATCATGAAAGTTCTGATAGGAACGGATCTCGAAGGCGTAGCGGGAGTCGTCTCATTCGAACAGCAAGTCTACGATAACGCCAAATATTATGAAGCAGCCAAAAAACTGCTGACCGCGGAAGTAAATGCCGCCGTCGAAGGGCTTCTCGAAGCCGGGGCGGATGATATCCTCGTTTCCGACGGCCACGGTCCGGGGGCCATACATTTTGAATCATTGCATCCTAAGGCCAAACTTCTTCACGGAAGGCCTGTTCCGTCACAGGACATTAAACGCAAAGTCTATGCATCTTATGACGTTGCTATTATGATCGGGCAACATGCCATGGCCGGAATCCAGACCGGGAACTTGAACCATACCCAGAGTTCAAGTAAGATCGATTATTATAAGCTCAACGGCAAAAAAATCGGGGAAATAGCGCAATTTGCATTGATGAACGGCGCTCTCGGAACTCCCCTGATCTTTCTTTCCGGCGACGAAGCGGCATGCCGGGAGGCGGAGGAACTTATTCCAGGCATTGAAACCGCCGCTGTAAAACAGGGATTGGGACGAAACAGCGCAATCTCGCTGTCGGCACAGGCCGCCGCCGAAAAAATCCGCAAAGGCGCAGCGGCAGCTTTAAGGAAATACCTTGCTTCTCCGGTAAAACCGTTTACTATGGAAGGCCCGTTTGTTCTGGAAAAACGTTTCTTCCATACGGATACGGTCGACGCTTTCGATTCCAACCCTCGCTATAAGCGGATCGATCCGCAAACCGTACAAATTTCTTCAGACAATATTCTAGATATCATTTACGCTTAAATAAATTAAAAAAGGATCCGCCAAATGTTTATTGACATCCACGTCCATTTCCGCAGTATCCCCGGATTTTCGCGCCATGGAAAACAGGCATACGCCACCCCTGAACAGTTAATCGAACGTTACGACAAACTGGGCATTGAAAAAGCGGTCGTGCTGCCGGGTGTTTCTCCCGAATGTTCTTATGTCCCGCAGTCCAACGAGGAAGTGATCAAAGTAGCCCGTGAAACCGGGCGTTTTATCCCGTTCTGTAATATCGATCCGCGCGCCCTCAGCAATTCGCACCTGGCTCCGCTCGGCGATATTCTCAAGTATTACCGTGACCAGGGATGCAAGGGCGTCGGGGAAGTAACCGCCAACCTGCCGTTTCTCGATCCCATGGTACAGAATCTGTTCAAACACGTTGAAGAAACCGGACTGGCGCTGACTTTTCATATCGCAGCCCGGTTCGAACGGATATACGGACTTTATGACGATCCCGGCCTCCCGCAACTGGAAGAAAGCCTGAAACGTTTCCCAAAACTCAAATTCTTCGGCCATTCGCAAACCTTCTGGGCGGAAATGGCTCCGCTGAAGAATGAAGTCGACCGTTTCGGCTACCCGAATTATCCGATTGAGGAAGAAGGCGTTATCCCCAAACTTATGCGCAAATACCCCAATCTCTACGGCGACCTTTCCGCGGGCAGCGGCTGCAATGCCCTGAAGCGCGACCGGGCTTACGCTATCAAGTTCATGAATGAATTCCAGGACCGCTTAATGTTCGGAACGGATATCTGCGCCCCTGACACCCCCACGCCTCTGGTCGATTTTATGCTTGACCTGCGTGACAGCGGCGACATCAGTGAAACGGTTTTCAACAAAATCGCCAGAGAAAATGCTGTAAGGTTGCTGGAACTGTAAAACGTATTACGTGTTATACTATTTCAGGTTGAATTATTAACTTTTTATTTGTTCGGGAAACGGTGTAACCGCCCCTGTCTCCAGGGGCGCAGTTGTGGGACACACGGCTGGAAACAGCCGTGACTGCATCTTACCGCTGATTTTCTTGCAGGATTAAGAGCTGCCATGCGAAAATATGAATATACCTTTAACAGCGTTAACAGCGCTGTTTATTCTAAACCAATTACTGTTCTGGTGTTGGAACCGGATAATTTGAATAAAGATACCGGCATAATGCTGTTTACCCACGGCTGGGGCGGGAACCGCTTCCAGCATCAGGACAAGATGGAATATTCCGTTGACCGGCACAACCTGGTCTGCATTTCGACGGAATACCGGATGAGCGGCTACGATTTCAATCCGGTAACGGGGCTTGGTTCATACCGGCCCTACGACGCAAGTTTCCATCAGACTTTCGACGTCCTTAACGCGCTCCGCGAAATCGCCCGGCTGTATCCCGCAATCAACCGCAAACGTTTTTATCATTACGGCGGCAGCCAGGGCGGTCACATAGCGCTTTTAAGCGCTGTTTTCGCGCCGAACACTTTTGCTTTTGTCTATACTTCATCGGCGCTAATCGAAATTACCCCGGACATCCGCGAGTGGACCGGCCGTGAGTTCATGGATTATGAACTGAATATCCGTAACGTTCCGGCACATGCCGACATGATCAAATGTCCCCTGCTGCTGGAACACGGCACTGCCGACGAAACCGTTCCCTGTGATCACGCTCATCGGCTGGAAAACAAACTCACGGAACTCGGCAAGAAATTCGATATGTGTTATTACGAAGGCGGAAGCCACAGCCTGGGACCGACAATAACAAAAATAGACGCCTTCACCCAACGCGCCGAAACTTCCATGAAAACGGCCTTTAATCCGGAAATCGACGACTTCAGCGCCAAAAGCAAAATCACAATCAATTGCGGTTCCAAAACCTTGCTTATCGACTGGTCGCAAAAAGCTGATTCCGTCGATTTGTTCAAATGGCAAGACTGCTGATCGCTTTTCAGGAATCGCAATTTTCCTCCCCGTCGCGCAAACGCCGCCGTTTTTTGCGGACATAGCTTCATTTCCGGGTTGAAACAAGCTCGCTTGAAACAGAAAGGGAAAAAAAGCTATATTTTTTTGGCTGATAAACTTGCAGGAATTGAAAGTCAAGTTATATTAAAGGCTTTGTTGTACCGCTAAGACGGTAAATACAGGGTTGTTTGTGAATCATATTTGAGGCGGATAAATCGTTGGGGATTTTGAAAATTGCGGCTGCCCCCGCAGATTGTTCCGCAGTTATGAATTAAAATGTTGAAACCAGATATTTGCGAAATGCAAAGCTCAAAAAACAAGGTATGAAAAACTATGGCAGTTGTATTAAGGCTTAAAAGAACCGGCTCCAAAAACAATAGTTGCTTCCGCATCGTGGCTATGGATAAAAAATCGGCCAGGGACGGAAAAGCCATCGAAGAATTAGGGTTTTATGATCCGCGCCATAAAGATGAAAAATGTAATCTGGAAAGAGCCGAGTACTGGCTTTCAGTCGGCGCTCAACCCAGCGACACGGTCAAGGCGATCATCAAACGCGCACAGGACGGAACCAAACTTTCCGACAAAGTGAAAAAAACCGCTCCGTCCAAGAAAGCTGTAGCCAAAATGGCGGCACAAAAAGAAGCCGAGGCGGCAGCAAAAGCCGAAGCGGCAGCAGCGAAAAAAGCCGCTGAAGCGGCGGCAAAAGAAGAAACAGCGGAAAAAACTGAAGAAGCCGCAGCGGAATAAGCGGCAGGACGCTGTATCTGTAAAATTTAATTTTAAGGACTTGAAATAATATGTTGAAATCGTTTCTGAACCTGTTTTCAGGAGGCGATTCTACTGCAACAAGCAGTAGTTTGCCACCCGAAGGCGGAATGAAAGATCTCGAAAATTTTGTTGACTACATTGTCCGTTCCCTTGTTGACGATCCGGAGGCGGTAAGTGTAAGTTCCGAGATAGGCAAAGAATCAAACACTATTAAAATAGACTGTAAAAAAGACGATATCGGCAAGATCATCGGCAAACGCGGCAAAACCATTATGGCGATTCGTTCACTGGTCAGCGGAGCCGCGGGACGTTTGAAAAAACGGGTTACAGTCGAAGTTGTTGACTGATACCAATGAGCGATCAGTCATAGATAATAACAATGGCAGATTTTGAGATGGATTTTAGTTATAAGCCGCAGGGCGATACAGAGTATCGCACGAGGATTTATGGCAAAAATCGGCTCAAAAGAACCAGCGGAATGTCTATGAATGGGAACGAATTGGTATGAAATTGCAGATTGATATTATAACTTTGTTCCCGGATATTTTTTTCGGGCCCCTGGCCGAAAGCATCGTCGGACGGGCAGTAAAAAACGGCCTGGTTAAAATAAACACGGTCAATTTGCGGGATTACACGCACGACGAACGCGGCACCGTAGACGACAAGCCTTATGGCGGCGGGCCGGGAATGCTGCTCAAAGCGGAACCGCTTTTTGAAGCGATCGAAGACCTGAAAACTGATAATTCGTTGGTTATTCTGACTTCGCCGCAGGGACAAAGTTTTAATCAGCAGACGGCAAATGAATTGAAGGATTATGAACATTTGATTTTTGTCTGCGGACATTACGAAGGCGTGGACGAGCGGGTTCGCGCGGCGTTGATTGACAGGGAACTTTCGATAGGTGATTACATCCTGACCAGCGGCAATCTGGCCGCCATGGTTATGACGGATGCGGTTGTGAGGCTCTTGCCGGGCGTTCTCGGCAGTGACGCCTCCAGTGAGGACGAATCTTTCTCTCACGGCCTGCTGGAATATCCCCAGTACACCAGGCCTCCGGAATACCGGGGGATGAAAGTACCGGAAATCCTGCTTTCCGGCGATCACGGCAAAATAGCCGGATGGCGCAGGAAACAGGCGGAAGAAAGGACCCGCACCCGCAGGCCGGATTTATGGAATAAGCAATAGATAAAACATTGGAGACTATATTAATGAACATCATGGACAAACTTAATAAGGAGCAGTGTAAATCAGAAATAACTGATTTCGCGATAGGCGACACTGTTAAAATCAACGTAAAGATTATTGAAGGCACAACCGAGCGTATCCAGGCTTTTACCGGCGTGGTTATCGCCCGCAAAGGCAGCGGCATCCAGGAATCGTTTACCGTACGCAGAGTTGTTTCCGGTTTGGGAGTTGAGCGTACTTTTCCGATTCACAGCCCGCGTCTGGCTTCTATCGAAGTAATGCGCCGGGGTAAAGTCCGCAGGGCGAAATTGTTTTATCTGCGGGACAAAATCGGTAAAGCTGCTAAAATCAAGGAACGTCGCGTTAAATAATTTCAGCGCCACATTGATATGCAATTTTTACTTGCAGACAGCGAACTCCTCACCCTGGAAAAAACAAAATGGGCTGAGGGGTTTTCTTTTATTGCCGGGATTGATGAAGTCGGAAGAGGTCCGTTGGCCGGCCCGGTAGTCGCTGCCGCGGTGGTGCTTCCGCAAAACGCTGAGATACCGGCAGTAAACGACTCAAAAAAGTTAAATGAAAACCAGCGACTTGAGTTACGGGAAGCCATTATAAATCTGCCGGGAGTGCAATATGCGATAGCGGCGGTAGATGAAGTAAAGATTGATGAAATAAATATTCTGCGCGCCACGCACCTGGCGATGCGCCTGGCGGTGGAAAAACTTGAAAATGTTGACTTTTTACTGGTGGACGGGCGACCGGTTCCGGGCCTGCCGGTTGCAAGCCTGGCGGTAGTCAAAGGCGACGGCAAGTCGGCCAGCATCGCGGCGGCAAGTATTCTGGCGAAAGTCTACCGCGACGAACTGATGTACCGTTATGCCGAAGAATATCCGGAATACGGATTTGAAGAACATAAAGGCTACGGCACAGCAAAGCATCTGGCGGCCTTGCAGGAACATGGCGTCTGCAAAATTCATCGCCGTTCGTTCGCCCCGGTACGGGATATTCTGGCGCCGCCGCCGGAACAATTGGAACTTTTTTAATAGACGGCCCCAACAAAAGTCATTGTTTGAGAAAATGGGACTTTTAAGACACTTGGGACGCTTGAGACTTTGAGACTAAATTCAAAAGTCCCAAGCGTCCCAAAGGTCCCAATCGCTGTTAAGCAAGACTTTTGTCAGCTTCGTCTAAATAGTGAAACTTAAAACTTAAAACGGGACAATTATTATGGATAAGAAATTTCCGCTTGAAACTCTGCGCCACAGCGCCGCGCATGTCATGGCGGCGGCGGTAAAACAGTTGTTTCCCGGCGTCAAATTCGATATCGGGCCGGCGACTGAGGAAGGTTTTTATTATGATTTCGATATGGAGCACCGGCTGGTTCCGGACGATCTCAAAAAGATAGAAAAGGCCATGAAAAAACTCAGCGGCCGGAAACTGCCGTTTGAAAAAACGGAAATGACCCGCGAAGCCGCAATGGAAATGCTCAGGGCCGATAATCAGGAATATAAACTTCAGCGCCTTGCCGACATTCCGGAAGGAGAAACCGTAACTTTCTACCAGTGCGGAGACTTCACCGATCTCTGCCGCGGACCGCACGTTGACGACACCAGCCGGATCGGCGCGGTAAAACTCACTTCAATCGCCGGTTCATATTTCAAGGGCAACGAAAACAATCCGATGCTTCAGCGCATTTACGGCACCTGTTTCGCCACCAAAGAAGAATTGAATAAGCATTTCCAAATGCTGGAGGAAGCCAAAAAACGCGACCACCGCAAACTCGGCAAAGAACTTGACCTGTTCAGTTTCTCCGAAAACGTCGGTCCCGGCCTGGTAATGTGGCACCCCAAAGGCGCCTTTATTCGCCAGACCTTCGAAAGCTTCTGGCGCGAAGAACATTACAAAAACGGCTACGACCAGTTATATACTCCCCATATCGGGCGCAGTTGCCTCTGGGAAACCAGCGGCCATCTGGATTTCTATGCGGAAGGCATGTACGCCCCGATGGAAATCGACGACTGCGATTACTACGTCAAACCAATGAATTGCCCGTTCCATATCGAAATATACAAATCCGCGATCCGCTCATACCGGGAACTCCCCTTGCGCTGGGCCGAGCTCGGCACGGTTTACCGCTATGAAAAAAGCGGCGTCCTGCACGGGCTTTTGAGGGTTCGGGGATTTACCCAGGATGACGCGCATATCATCTGCACCCCGGAACAGATCGAAGACGAAATTTACGAAGTGCTGCGCTTCAGCCTGGAAATGTGGAAAGCTTTCGGTTTTACCGAAATCAAACCTTACCTCGCGACCCGTCCGGAAAAAGCGGTCGGCGAACCGGAACGCTGGGAAGTGGCGTTGACCTCGCTTGAAAAAGCGGTTAAAAAAGCCGGGCTGGAATGTGAAATCGATGCGGGCGGCGGAGCTTTCTACGGCCCCAAGATCGACCTCAAAATAAAAGATGCGATCGGACGGGAATGGCAGACTACAACTATCCAGTTCGACTTCAACGAACCGGAACGCTTTGATATGACTTACGTCGGCGAAGACGGCCGGAAACACCGTCCGTTCATGGTGCACCGCGCCCTGCTCGGTTCCATTGAAAGGTTTTTCGGCATCCTGGTTGAACACTATGCCGGAGCATTCCCGTTATGGCTCGCGCCGGTTCAGGCGACGATCATTCCGATCACCGAACGTCAACATGAAAGAGCGAAAATGGTATGTGCTGAACTGCGTTCCATGGGCTTGCGCGTAAAAATCGATGACCGTTCGACAAGTATGGGGGCTAAAATCAAGGACGCCAGAAATGAACGCATACAGTACATGTTAATTATTGGAGATCAGGAGGTTGAGACAGGATTACTGTCTGTCAGGAACCGTCGCGAAGGCCAGCTCGGAGAGCTCTCGGTAAAAGAAGTTGCGGAAAAAATGCAATTTGAAATTGCCAACAAGCTCAATTAGTTGTATATTATGTTTTTCGTGATATAGTAAATGTTGATTAATGACGGCAACACTTTAAAGAAAATGTTAACAAGCGGGAGGGATTGAACATCGCTAAGTTGCTTAAACCGGGAGACCGTACCATAAATTTTTCCAAGGTGCGTTTGGTCGGAGAAAATGGAGAGCAGATGGGGCTTATAGCTTACCCTGAAGCGCAGGAAAAGGCACGCAATGCCGGACTGGATCTGGTATTGGTAGCGGAGCATTCTGATCCTCCGGTATGCCGGATCATGGATTACGGCAAGTTGTTGTTTGAACAAAAGAAAAACTTAAAGAATCAGCGCAAGCGCAACTTGACTCAAAAAGTCAAGGAAGTGAAATTTCACGTCAACGTCGATAAACACGACTATGACTACAAGATTGAACATGCGTGCGCTTTTTTAGGAAAAGGCAACAAAGTAAAGATTACTTTGGCGCTCAGGGGACGTGAAATGGCCCATAAGGAAATGGCTTTCGATCTGGTAAACAAAATTACCGAAGACCTGAAAGGATTCGGCAACCCGGAAGTCACTCCTAAATTTCAGGGCAGAAATATGACTGTCCCGTTCGCTCCCGATAAAAAGGGAAAACACTAGGACCCGCTGGCATCGGCTGTCCTGGAGTTAAACAATCATTATTTTTAAAATAAGGAAACGAACGATGCCCAAGCTCAAAACGAGAAAATGTGCCGCTAAGCGGCTCAAACAAACCGGCACTGGCAAATATCGCCACAACAAAGCCGGAAGCCGTCACATCCTGACCAAGAAAAGCGCTAAGCGCAAAAGACGCCTCGGACAGGACGGAGCCGTATCAAGTGCAGAAAAAAACCGGATCAAGGCAGCATTGCCTTATGGTCTCTAAAAGAGAGGTGATTTAAAATGGCTAGAGTAACACCTGCAGTAGCTTCTCGCAAGAGACGCAAAAGAATTCTGGAACAGGCAAAAGGTTTCAGAGGGGCAAGAAGCAAACAGATACGTACCGTATACGACGCCGTAGACAAGGCTATGACCCATGCCTACGAAGGCCGTAAACAGAAGAAACGTCTCTACCGCCGTCTCTGGACAGTCAGGATCAATGCCGCCTGTCGCGCCAACGGCACTAATTACAGTAAATTTATTAACGGCCTTAAGGTGGCTGGTATTGAGCTCAACCGTAAGGTTCTCGCCGATATAGCCGTTAAAGAGCCCGCAGAGTTTAAAGCTCTCGTCGAAAAGGCGACGGCTCAGGCTAAATAAATTTACGGCGAAATGCTTATAATGGAAGCTTGAACGGAGCCAGACCTCCTTTCGGGCTTCTTTTTTTTTAATCAGGGAACACGGACGGACAAACACGGATAAATACGGACTTAGAAATGTCAAATCCAATTATTGAAAAAATAGATAAGGCGGTTATCGACGTCGAACAGCGTTTGGCCGCGCCGATAACTGAAGCGGATATCGAACAGGTCAGAATTGACATCTTCGGCAGAAAGGGCATGTTTCCGGCATTGAGCAAGGAAATGAAGGATGTCCCGCCGGAACAACGCCGGGAAACCGGCCAGGCGTTCAATGTCGCCAAGCAAAAATTCCAGGATCTGCTCGACGACGCCCATAAACACTTAAGCGGCGGTTCCGGCGAAAAAAGCAGTGATATTGACCTGACCTTGCCCGGACGCAAATGGAAAGCGGGACGCAAACACCCGGTAAGTATCATGATCGACGACTGCGTGGCGGTATTCCGCCGCATGGGCTTCATTGTCGCTTCCGGCCCGGATATGGAAACAGTTTACCATAATTTCGATGCGTTGAACACGCCCGCCGAGCATCCTTCGCGTGATCCGGCCGACACTTTTTATTTTGCCGACGGCAGACTGTTGCGTTCCCAGACTTCCCCGGTTCAGATCCGCGTTATGGAAAGCCAGGAACCTCCGGTAAGGATAGTAGCTCCGGGACGCTGTTACCGCCGAGATACGCCGGACGCGACCCACAGCATGAATTTCCACCAGATCGAGGGACTGTACATTGACAAAGACGTATCGATGGCTGACCTGAAAAGCATTCTGCTGGCTTTCGCCCATGAAATGTTCGGCCCGGAAGTCGGCATCCGGTTGCGCCCGCACTTTTTCCCGTTCACCGAACCTAGCGTGGAATATGATTTTTCCTGCATAATCTGCGGCGGAAAAGGTTGCAGCGTCTGCAAGGATTCCGGCTGGATTGAAATTGCCGGCGCCGGTATGGTGGACCCCAACGTGCTTAAAACTGTCGGCTATGACCCGGAAATCTGGAGCGGCTTCGCTTTCGGCATGGGGATCGAACGCCTGACAATGCTGCGCCACCGGATCGCGGACATTCGCTGGCTTTATGAAAACGACACCAGGTTCCTGGAACAATTTTAAGGGGAAAACGGCATTATGAAAGTATCATATAACTGGCTGCTGCAATACGTTGACATATCATGCAGCGTCGCTGAACTGGCGGACAAAATGACAATGGCCGGAATCGAGGTTGAAGCCATAGAAACCGCGCAAAACGTACCGTCCGGGGTTATCGTCGGCGAAATCCTCGAACGCAATCCGCATCCCAATGCCGACAAGTTGTCGGTATGCAAAGTTTTTGACGGCAAAGAAACCTTGCAGGTCGTCTGCGGCGCGCCAAACTGCGACGCCGGTAAAAAAGTACCGCTGGCAACTATCGGAACCGTCTTCGTTGATCCTGAAAAGGGCAGTGAATTCAAGATAAAAAAAGGCAAACTCCGCGGTGAAGAATCCATGGGGATGCTTTGTTCCGCCGTTGAAATCGGTTTAGGCGATGACCATTCCGGGCTACTGGAACTTGACAATGAATTTAAGCCGGGCACGCCGCTGAGTGAAGTTTATCCCGGCGATACGGTTTTTGACGTTGAAATCACACCTAACCGCCCCGACTGGCTTTCCCATTGGGGAATCGCGCGCGACGTGTCCTGCCTGCTTAACGCCGCATCCAAAATGCCGGAAGCCAAACTGCCCTCCCCAGTAACCCTTGAGGACTCCGACAGCCTGGTTACGGTGAAAGACAAGGAATTGTGTCCCCGCTATACCGCCCGGATCATCCGTAACGTAAAAATTGCGGAAAGCCCGGACTGGCTCAAGGAGCGTTTATTGAGCATCGGCCTGCGCCCGATCAACAACGTGGTCGATATTACTAATTTCGTACTTCACGAACTCGGTCATCCGTTACATACTTTCGACCTTGATCTGCTCGCGGGAAACCGTATAGTTGTGCGCCGGGCCAAAAACGGAGAGAAAATGCTTTTGCTTGACGAAAGCGAAATTGAATTGAAAGATCATCATCTGGTAATCGCCGACGCGGAAAAACCAGTGGCGCTGGCCGGAATAATGGGCGGCGAACATTCGGGTATAAATGAAAAAACCACGAACATTCTGCTGGAAAGCGCGGCGTTTCACGCGGCCAATATTCGCGCCACGTCCCGCGAACTTGGGATTTCCTCCGATTCATCCTACCGCTTCGAACGCGGCTGCGACTGGGGCATGGTCGAACACGCCGGAGCCCGTGCGGCGCAATTGATTCTGGAACTGGCCGGCGGCGAACTGGTAACAGGATTGGTCGACGTCCAGGGAACAGTGCCCGAAATGGACGCGATAAACTGCCGTTTCGAGCGTCTGCGCAAACTCATCGGCGTAGATATATGCAATGAAAAAATTATCGATATTTTCGAAAAGCTCGGATTAAACGTCAGCAACATCGATTCTGAAAAGTGCATTGTAGTGCCGCCTTTGTATCGGCTCGACCTTACCCGTGAGGCGGACCTGGCGGAAGAAGCGGCCCGGATTTACGGACTGGATAAAATCCCCGTCATCCCGGTACGCAGTCAAACCGTCGCCCCGATAAGCAATGACGCTTATCTGGCCCAGGAAACGCTTCGCAACCGGATAATCGGGCTGGGCCTGTATGAATGCCTGCATTACAGCATGGTCAGCGCCAAATCCGCCCTTTGCGACAGCCGCTTCACTTCGAATGATCTCGTAAAGATCACTAATCCGCTGAGCCTCGAACTGGCCTGCATGCGCCCTTCCCTGCTCGGTGAAATGCTGGAAACCGTAGAACGCAACGTTTCCCGGAAAAACCTTAATTTGCGGCTGTTTGAACTGGGAACGGTTTTCTGCGCCAACCCTGAAATTTTCGAGGAGGAACGCGTTGAACTCTGCATGGTGTTGAGCGGCCGGAAAACCCCGGAACTTTATTCCGACGCCCTCAAGGAGCAGTACGATTTCTACGACATGAAAGGCTTGGTGGAAGGACTTCTGGAAACCTGCGGTATTATAAACTACAGCTTCAAGAAAGTTGACGATAAACGCTTTGCTCCCGGACAATGCGCTGCTCTGCTGCTCAACGGCAGGACAGCCGGGCATTTCGGCCTTCTTGCCTCGGTATTTACCGAAGGACTGCGTACAGATTACCCGGTATTCGCGGCTCAAATCGAAAGCTCGGAAATCTTCAAGGCGCAAGCGGCGGACAATTCGCCTTTCTTCACCCCGGTTCCCCAGTATCCGGCAACAACCCGCGACGTCGCGTTTCTTGCCGACAAGTCACTGGAGCACCAGAGGGTTATCGAATTTATCAAAAACGCCAAGGTTAAAAATTTCGAGTCGGTCAAACTTTTCGACATCTTTACTGATGAAAAAGCCGTCGGCGCGAACCGGAAAAGCATGGCTTACACCCTGACTTTCAGGAACCCGGAACGCACCCTGACCGATAAAGAGGTGAACAACGCTTTTGAAAAGCTCCGCCAACGCATGGAATCGGAACTGCATGTCGAATTGCGCTGATATTCGGAATTTTAACCCAAATATAACGCTAAAAATATTTGACTTTTAAATACTGTCAAATTATATTGGAACGTCCTGTCGTTTAGGCAGGACGCCTTTGGGTTTACTATATTTTTGCGCCGCGCGCAATTAAGGAGTTGCAAATGCTTAAAATCGCCAGGATAATAACCTTGACTGCAATAGCGGCATTTTTCGCCGGCTGTCACAATTCCGAATATTACCGGCAACAGCGCGTTGAAAAGGCCAGGAAAGATTTTAAGAATATCAATAAAAGAACCATTGATGAAAATAAAGTTTTCACCCTTAATGAATGTATTAACACCGCGCTCAAGCACAATCTGAGCCTCAAGGTTTATGACCTCAAGGAGCAGATCGCCAGCGAAAAAGTAACTGCCCGCCTGCTCGGTATGCTGCCGCAGCTTACCATTGACAACCAGTTGAATTCTCGCAACAGAACTCCCGGCGCGCGGAGCGAAAGCATTGAAACCGGCGAACAAAGCCTGGTGTCCAGCCGCAGTATTGACAATACTGTCAACAATCTCAAAGTGGAACTGGCCCTCAGTACGCTGGATTTCGGTCTGGCCTTTCTCAATTCTGCCCAGGCTGAAGACCGCCGCCTGATTACTATCGAGCAACGGAAACGCGCCGCTCAAAATCTGGTTTTTGAGGTTGTGGAAACCTATTTTAAAGTAGCATCCTGCCAAGACGCCATCCAAATAGCCGATAAACTCCTGAAAAAATGCCGGGATCTGGAAAAAGTCTTCGTCGATCTCAATGAAAGCAAAGCCCTGTCGCCTTTCCGTCTTCTTGACGAAAGAAAACGCTTTATCCGGCTCGAAAAACGTCTAATGGAATACCGCCGCGAATACCAGAATTCCTGCATCGAGCTGCGTTCCCTTATGGGCTACGTGCCAAACGAGAAAATAACCGTGGATACCCGCTGGCTGAAAAAACTCAATATCGCAACCATGCCTTCGATAGAAATAATGGAAAAGCTCGCGTTGGCTGAACGTCCCGAACTCTACGAACTGGACTTCGAAACGAACGTCCTGGTTAATGAAGCCCGCAAAACTATTTTGACGATGTTTCCGAATGTAAGGATATTCCTTGATTTCACTAATTCCAACAACTCCTATCTCTATACCCAGAGCTGGTCGGAAGTCGCCGTTCACGCCGCATACAACCTCCTTCGCCTGCCCCAGCGCATGGCGGAATACTCTGCGAGAAACGCGGAAATCGATGAAATCTCCATGCGCACCCTGGCCTTGTCAATCGGGATTATGGCGCAGGTGCGCATCGCCCACGCTAATATTATGGAAGTAAAACAGCGTTATGAGCTGGACAACCGCACTTATCAGGCTTACAAGAAACACTTGGGCATCGCCGCCCAGTCATATAAAAGCGGCACTTCGCTGTCTAAGCTTGAACTGGACAGGCTCGAACTGGAAACAGCGGAAACTTATGTCGACCGCCTTATTTCGATGAGCAACTATTACGTAGCTTATTACCGTTTGCTGAACACTATCGGCATTAAAGACCTGACGCCGGAAACCATAACCAAAGTAATTGACGAATTCAAAGCGGTCGAAGCCGAACAGAAAAATACAAAATTAACTAAAGCCAGGAAATTCTCGCCCGTAAAACTGCCTTCGGATACTATAAAAACTTCCTCTAAAAGTAAAAACGCCGCGAATAAAGAACTCAAGGAAGTCGTCCCGGATCTGGTACAGCG
>JBAYCO010000021.1:0-17242 GCA_041668685.1 Victivallaceae bacterium
GTCTGGTTCAGGGAGTCCCGGCATTTGCGCCAGTCGCGGCATTCCGTCTGGCGCTGCTTGATAAGATCGAGGACTTTGCTTTCGATCACTCTGGCGATAAAGGTGCTTTCCCGGCTTTTTTCCGGATCGAAATTTTCTATCCTTTTATAAAGCTCCAGAAATAGTTCCTGCTGAATGTCCGGAACGTCATGTTCGGTAAAGCCGAACAACCCGATCAGCAGCCGGGCCCGGCGATGAATGATTTTTTTCGCCAGAAAAAATAATTCCGGCTCGGTGGGGCTATGAGGCGAGTGTTTACCCATTGAATTTTCCTTATCCATATAAAGCTCCGTTTAACAGAACCTGAGACCGCCTCCGCCAAAGCGATTTTCAGCAGATCAGAAAGCATGTCTCTCTATAAGGAATAAGGACGACATTTCGTGTCGCATTACGACATTTCGTGTCGCATTGGGGTTTTTTGATGATTTTTTTCGATTTTTTTCAAAAAAAATGCCGAATCGAACCCTTTTTATCAAAAAAAGAACCGATCCGGCTTTTGTTACGAAGATATCTACAAATGCCAATCAACATCACAAGTTGGAAAATATCCGGGATTTTGCCCATATTTTACCGCATTACGAAAATGCGTTGCCAAAGATTTATCATGTTCAGCTACTTTATCAATAGCAAAAACCACCGGCCTTCTAAATGCATCAGCAAGCCGTTTCATTTGGTCTGCAAGTTTTTTTCGTTGGCCGTCAGGAGCCACCGCTTCGTATATAGCGGCGCTAATGCAATCCAGTTCCTTCTGTAATTGTTCCGCCATTGAATTGTTTCCAGATTTTTTTGCTTTTTCCAGATCTTCGGAAATTAACATGGCTTCTTTCCGATATTGCCGGATCGCGGTTTCATCGGCGATATTATCGGCTCCCGTTACCGGAGCATCCCGAAGCGAAAAACCTTCTTCAAATTCATCCATATCCACATGGTCAACTGAAGTATAATCCTCAGATTCACCGGAGATGCTACGCATAATTTCAACAACCGGAGTAGCTGTATTTGGCCGCTCCAGCATGAAATGCAGATAAGCCGCCCCGGTGTTACAGTTGGTCAGAATAAATTTCTCATCCCCCTGATAACGCACCTCCCACGCATCCCCGCATTTGCGGAAGATGTTTTTCGGCTCGGGTTCCGGTGTTGACGGCGTTACCAACTGCGCCAGGTTGCATTCCCGGATTAACTCCAATTCCGTTTGCGCGTTGAAGTCGAGGACTTCATTAAGCGGCACGAACGCCGATCCCATATCATTTAAGATTTTTTCGCTGGTTCCGTGGATGACTTTCCGGGCGCTTACAAGCAAAATATACGGTTTGTGTTCTTCGCAGTTGAGCCGGTAGATCAGGTCCATAATCTCATGATTCCAGCTTTTCAAGGTCATATAAACCGTTGCCGATTTGCCACCGGGCAACGGAACCACACCCAGCTTCCAGGTGTCTTCCTCTTTTCCGAATTCCTCGATATGCGGGATGATTTTAAGTATTTTTGTTATCTCCGGCAGCAATCCGCTGGGTTTGATAGTGAAAAACAGCGCATCGGCTTTTTCGATTTCATATGACTTCAGCGGCCATTCCCGGCACACCGCCTCATATTTGCCTTCCCATTCACAAACTTTGCGGAAACCGCAGGACGGATCGCACTGGTCAGGGCAGGTAATCACCTCCGCCATTTTCCCGGTCGGGGCCAAATACAACCTATGTAGCTTATCAAAGTCAAGCCCGTCTCCTAATTTAAGCCGCCAGTCGGCCAATGCTGCTTCGGCTCCTAAACGTCTGCTGATAAAATTCCAGAACTTTTCCGTTTTATTGTCGTCGTACATTTTTAAACTCCTTTATTGTCAGCCACTCTTCGATTCGGCGGCCGTCATCGTCATATTTGAATTCGGCAAGATTGCCGTCCTTGATTTTTACCATCCGTTCTATTTTGGAATCCTTAAATTTGACCCGGAACTTTGCGCTGATGATTTTCGCGTTTTCCAGCAGTTCCAGCTTAAAACCTTTGATTACCTGGATCGCCAGCTCACCATGAATGGCGGCGATTTCGCCTTTGTCAGTGGCAAACTTGCATTGCACCAGGGTAACTGATTCCATGCCGGTAATTTCTTTACATTCCAGCGCTTTTTCGCCATCCTTCATCAAAGGTTCCAGCGTAAACACCTTGTCGCCGCTGAAATATTCCCGGTCGCCATAGAACACATGCCCGAACAATGTCCGGTAGGCTTCAACGATCCATGGGGCTTTGCGGTAGATCGCCAGCCGGATTTCCGAAATCCTGGGCCGCAGCGCCACGATGTCGAAGCGTTCGGGCTGATAATAGATGGTATTCGTTTCGCCTTCAGGAGTGATCGAACTGTCGCGGGTAAGCGGTTCGCCCTTGCGCAGCATAAAGCAGTATTCGTCCAATTCCTCGAAAACGACGATCCTGACCGTGCGGCCCCGGCGTTTCCGGCTGAAAATCCGGTTTAGCAGCCGGGCAAGTTTCTGCCGCAAATGCCGGCTCGGAGTCGCCATGGTCTGTTTTTTTATGGACTCGCCGTGAAAATAAACAAATGATCTCGGCGCTTTGCCGCTGAATTTAGCCTGGAGCTGTTCCAATTTTCGCGGTTCATGCAGCCAAAGCAGCAATGCCAGGTCGGCGGCCGAGACATTGTCGCCGAGTTTAGCCGAATACGGTTTATCGCTGACTACATCCTGCAGCAGATCGAAATTGCGGTCGGCGGACATTTCATCGATTAAGGCCAGAGCATCGAACATCCTGGTATTGATTTTGCCCGTTGGGAAAGCCAGCCGCCGCCCAAGGTTGTCATAATCGATTTTACCGTCTTTATCCGGAACGATATCAAATTCAGGGAAGCGGTGCAGAAACGCCAGCAGCAGTTCCGGCGCGACCTGACGCAAGAATTCCGGCTTTGAAAACCGGTGCAGATTGTAGATTTTCATACGATTTTTTCAGATTGGTTTGCCACGGCAGACCGGCGTTTGCCGGTCTGTCGTGACAGGTTATATGTGTGTTTATTCGTCGTTGTCCTTTCCTTGGAGCGCAACGATAATATTGCTCCAGAGATTCTGCATCACCTTCGATTTTGCGGCCCGCGAATTCGCCGAGAGCTTGTCCGCCGCGGCTTTCAGGCCCGTTTCAAGTTCGACGAGGCGTTCGTCTTCGGGTTTATCCCAGGACTTGTAGAGCTCGGCCAGGAGAAGCCTGACTTCCTTGATACCCTTGACGTAAAAGGCCAGCTTCATGTTACCGAGGCATTCCAGGGCGTCATGGAGCGCCGTTTCCAAAGCGTCCAGGCGCGGATTACCAGTAGCCCGGTGTTTCGGCAAACGTTGGTATTCCGGCTTGGCTTTTTCCCTTGTTTTCCGGATACGCCTGGGTTTGGGATCGGACGCCGCATCCGCCAGGGGTTCTGCCGGCTGCGCCGGGGGTGCCGGAGCTTTGGCCTCCGCATCGCCGGCGCTTTCCGCTGACGGCTCCGGCTTTTTCTCTCCGAAATGCTCGCGGATTTCCTGGAGCAATTTATCCCTGTCGTTCTCAAGCGATGCCTTGAGTTGCAAAAGCCCGGTAACAGTAGCGACAATTACTTCTATAAAATTGTTCATGGCTTTCAGGCGCATATAGCCCAGTTGCTCCAGCGTAGTGCGGCCGTTTTCCCTGGCATTTTCCGCCTGGTTAACGTCTTCCGCCATTTGTTCCTGAAACGACTGAAACAAATTATTCAAAGCTTCCAATTGTTTAGACATACGATTACTCCTTTTTCTCATGTTATTAGTTTTAAGTTAGCCGGGCGGCTTTGTGCGGCCCGCCCGTTGCCGCGTGGTTGTTATTTCACAGGCATGCCCTCCGGGTTGTAGGTTTTGATTATTTGCGGCGGTTCCATTTCAAGGAGACTCTGCAGGTATTCGTATACATTTTTGAGTACCTTTGAATTCAAATAATTCTGATCCGCTTTTATATTCAGGAGATATGTGCTTACATTCCTGATGCCTCCTTTTAATTTCTCGACTTGTTCCTGTTCTGTCCGGCCGGAATCGGAATTGTTTATGAGGCCGGACAGAATTTTTCGCAGTTTTTTCGGCGTTTTTTTCGCTTTCTGATTCCATGGGCAAGCACAGTTGCCGGTTGCCGGTTGAGTCCATGAATATTTCTCGGACATGAGAAGCGTTTCAATGCATTTAGTAATCCCTCCTTCCAGCCTCCAGCGCAAAGCCTGTTCCGGCGATTCTGGTTCTCCCCGATATTTCTTGAGTTTTTTAAAGTTATATTCGGCGCAGTGCAAAACCGACATGGCGTTTTCGTACATGAATACGGTCCTTTTGTAATACGATTGAGCAAAAAAAAAGACGCAAAAACAAATGGCTGTTCGCCATTCTGTCTTTGCGTCTTCACTTAAAGGCTTACTATTCCAAACAGCGTCCTTTACGATCTGACAAAACATCCCGCTCTTATTTCAGAAGCGAGACAATGTATTTATTAGGGGTGGTTTATCTCTTTCAATCTTCTTATAGGCAATTTTCTTTCGTTAAGTTTTGTTTATAATTTTACCAGCCTTTAGAAGACCAGTCTCTGTATATTTTCACATCCTGTCACGTTGTCTTAAATTTCCCCATGAAAAATTTTTGATTCGTTTGCGGTTCCCAGTTTTACAAGCGTTTATCGGATTTTTCAGATTTCTTTCTGACCGATGACCGCAATATGGCCCCCGCTTCCGGCCAGCCACGGGAGTGAGCCGTATTTCAGTTCATATTCCAGAAATCTACGGTAAATATTTTCGTCTTTCAGGTCAGCTTTGCCGGCAAAAACCGGTTTGCCGACAACTTTGACCGGATGGAGATTATTGCCCCGGAAAATATCCTCAAGCTCCTCAAGCGTAAAAGTAAACGCCGGATAGCCAGTATTTTCAGCTACCAGCATCATGGCGATTCCGCTACGCATTATTTTGTCGGCCGCGGCGAAATTGCCTCGCTCAAGACTCTTTTTCAGCCAAGTTAATTTGTTGTCAACGGAAACCGTGACATAACCGTTTTTTCTACACACCCGGGACAATTCACTAACCGCTTTCCAGGGTGATGAACAATACGAAACCGGATCTCCCTCTGCCAAGACAAGATCAAAAATATTGTCCTGAAACTGTTGCATAGCCGTAATATCGGAGTTGATGACCTGAATTTTTTCTGAGAGGCCGGCTGCAACGACATTTTTTTTCGCAACGGCAAGCATGCCTTCAGAAATATCTGTCAGAACAACCTTGTACCCCAGCTTTGCCAGTTTGATGGCCCACAATCCGGTACCGCCGCCGGCATCAAGCACAAGCGAACCGTCCTTATCTTCCGGCAGGCAGTCTTTTATATAGTTCCAGGTGATTTCGTTATACAACCGCCAGAACGGCGTTTTATAACCGCTGTCATAACCGGCAGCAATTTCATCATGATATTGGGTTGACGTCGTTTCCATAATTGTAACCTATTAGTGTTTTAGGGAGGGGAGCCCGATTGTTTTCAATTTCAAATACTGCTTATTCCGCCAATCCTTCGACTCAGTCTGCTCATATAATTTCTTCCTATAAATTGGGTTGCCAAGCCTACCTGACAGGGACTTTCACCCTGCAAGAAATGCAAGTCTTTATCACTTAATGTGTATGGTTCTTGGCGCACCATTATTATTTTCTTCGTATCGGTCATTGATAAAATCACTTCATTTGTTATTCCATTTTTATGATTTTAATAGTTTTCTAATTGGCAGAAAAATTAATGATTTTTCCCCACCGTTTGTTTTTGTTCGTTTTTCCAATCTCATCACCGTCCCATTTTAAACTCAACTTTTGCTGGCTAAATGCTTACCTTAATATAAACAATACAACAGTTTACCTCTTCTTTGCTTCCATCTTTACTCCGTTTTTTTTCACGGATTCAGATGTTATATATAATTTTATTCTAGTAGGTTAATACCGCGACCCTTGGGTTACCTTTAAAAGCACTTTGAATATGTTATATTATCGTATTAATGAGCACATCTACAAGGACCACAACAAAACGCTCTGTTATATCACCTTGTCTAAATATCGTCAATGAAATATCGCTACTTATTTCTTAAGCTGCCTATTTTTGCCGACACGTAATCCTTAAGTTTTTCCTCTACCGGAGCCATGAACAAATCGACCGGAGTAAATTTACCGTCAACTTCGTTCAATCGGCGGCTGGTTTCCTTGAGGAACAAATGCTGGAATTCCGTAGCGATATTCACCTTCGCGAAACCGCAGCCGATAATTTTTTCAAGTTGGTCATCCGGCACTCCGGTACCGCCGTGCAAAACCAACGGAATATCGACGCTCCGGCCGATTTCCGCCGCCAGTTGCAGGTCAAGCCGCGGAGTATCTTTGTAATATCCGTGAGCGGTGCCGATCGATACAGCAAGCGCATTCACGCCTGTCGCTTCGACGAATTCACTTGCTTCCGCCGGAGTCGATAAAGCGACTTTCCCGCCGCCGAACGGAACATGTCCGATCTCCGCCTCAATGGAAACTCCTGCCTGTCGTGCAATCTTTACACATTGTGCCGTCAGTTCAATATTTTCGGCAAACGGCAGTTGCGAACCATCAATCATTACGGAAGTATATCCCGCCTCAACTGCTTTCCGGATCTGTTCCGGCGACACCCCGTGATCGAGGTGCAGAACAACCGAGATAGACGCTTCCGCCGCAAGTTTCGCGGTCATCGCAGCGATCAGCGCGGCCCGTTCGTCATTGAACAGTCGCTGATATACCTGAATAATAATCGGAGATTTTTTCGCTTCAGCCGCCTTGAATACCGCCAGAGTAGTTTCCAGGTTCGCCACATTTATGGCCGGGACAGCATAACCCGCTTTTTTCGCTTGCGGCAGGATTTCGTTTAAAGTTACCAAAGGCATTATTTTATCCCTCCTTTGACGGCTTCCTCCAAGGACAGCGCCTTGAGTTGCGGCGCGTATTTATGCAAAACGTATTTTGTATAGGGCGACGCCGTTATCAGCAAATCTTCCGCCGGATTATCCGTCAGTTTCGCGATCCTGGCGCAGAGTTTTTCCGTCAGTTCCGGATTCAGCCGGTTATAAACTACCGCGCCTTCTCCCGCCGCATAGGATTCTTCCGGATTGGTCCCGAACGCCTTGAGCGTATAGCCGCATTTTTCCAGCAACTTACGTGGCGTCGTCAGATTGCCGCAATAATTTTTCAGGTAATCACTGTCCAGGTAATAAGCGACGGCGGCACTTTTCGGCAAATCCTGTTCCAAAAGATATTCCGAACTGTGCATAACTTTGATACCGTCAAGCTTGTCCTTCAGCATGGCATAGCTTGCCGGACAGGAAGTTACTAGGGTATTGCAGCCGGATTTTGTAACCGCGGCTTTGAACTTGGCAAACACTTCCGCCGCTTCAGCGGTAAAGCCGAGCACTTCCAGTGCTTTGCCGGTATCACCGCCGGAAATGACCTTGCATTCGGGGAAAGCGGCCGCGTCAGCACTGTACGGATCAAGATAATATAGGACATCGCCACTGCCTTCAACTTTAAACTCAACCTGCATCAGTTCCGCCGCCAGCGCCTTTACTTTTTCCGGCGCCAGCCTGGCGGCGACAATATCCTGCCGAATGCCGAGTATCAGCCCGGTTTCATCATAATGGCTGACGCAATGGTAACGACAGGCTGCGCTTAAAGTCGCTTCATAAAAAGTGTTGATATAATCCGGGTTTTTAAGATTTTCACTATCCATACGGATTTTATCGGCAATCAAAGCCCGGCCGCGAGGAGTGTCGGATTCTTTGAATGTTACGTTTCCGAGTGTTGATAAATGGCGGCACATAAAACAGAAACGGCAGGCATTTATGTCTTCAAGATATTTTTCAATGTTCATGCTTATACTCCTTTGAAGCCCATCTTGCCGGGATTCATAATATTGTTCGGGTCAACTACTTTTTTGATGTCCTGCAGAACTGTGAACGCAGGGCCGTATAAGTCTTTCATGATGCGTCCGAGTTTCAGGCCGACACCGTGATGTTCGTTGATCACCCCGCCTTCTTTTATTGCGGCGCGGATTGCCATATCCCAGATTTTATTGTACAGCGCAATGGCTTCATGCGGGTCGACGGGTGGATTGTCGATGATGAAGCGGGCATAAAGCATGCAACCCCATTCGTACCAGTGGGAAAAATGTCCGATGAATTTAGCTTCAGGGAAATTTTCATTGACCACATTTTTCATGGCCCAGTAGACATTTTCGATTTTGGAGAAAGTCGCCACCGTATCCAGGGTGCCGAACGCCTGCGGCATTTGGAACATGTACGGCGGATAAAAGAATTTATAGCGGTTATCCCACCAGCTCTGCCCCATTTCAAAACCGAGGTCCTCCGGGTTCTGTTCCCGGCAGATGTCAGCGGCCCGTTTCATTTCCAGTTCGACCATTTCTTTCGGGCCGTCGAAGCCGAAGACCAGATACGCGCCTTTTTTATCGATATTCAATACTTTTCTGATCAGATTGGCGGTTTCCGGTTCGTCGTAAAGCCGGACCACGCAGGGGCGCAGGCGGCTGGTCATGATCCTGGCTCCAGCCATCATGGCTTCATGCATGGTTTTGAACAAGAACGCATGGAATTTGCGGCTTTCCGGGATCGGGTGGATTTTCAACGTGGCTTTGGTAACCACGCCTAAAGTCCCCTCACTGCCGAGAAACAGTTGGGTCAGGTCAGGGCCGGACGCGTGGCGCGGCACCGGCAGGGTGTTGATGATCTCGCCGGTCGGGGTGACCACTTCCAGCGACATGATGATGTCTTCCATTTTGCCGTATTTGGTGCTGAGGACGCCGGTGCCGCGATGAGCGATGAAGCCGCCTAAAGTCGCGCAGGCGATGGACGCCGGGAAATGCATGGTGCTGAAACCGGCTTTTTCGATCTCCCATTCCAGATGCTGGGCGATAATCCCGACTTCCGCGGTCGCGGTCAGGGCGATAGTGTCTACCTCCAGCACTTTATTCATGCGTTTCATGTCCAGGATGATCCCGCCGTAAACCGGCAGGGCACCGCCCTGGGAACCGGAACCGCCGCCCCACGGCGTGACCGGAATATTATGGGTATTGGCGATTTTCATGATCTCGGCGACTTCCCGCGTCGAACCGGGCTGGACGATAAAGTCCGGCGGAGTCGGGGTTTTGCCCCGGTCATGCCAGAGTTCCGGCACCCAGTAGTAATCAATTGAATGTCCCAGTTTATCCGAATCACCGGTCTGGACATGGTCTTCCCCGACCACCCAGACCAGTTCGCTGCGGATCATTTCAAAAGCGTAATTGTCCTGCCTTGACATATTTATTCTCCATTAATATCATTAAAGGTTACTAATTTAATTAACTTTTAACAGCATTTGGTTTCGCCTTGCAAATGTTTCTATCCATACACCTCCACCAGCACATCATGTATTTTGCGGTACTTTTCGAATTGTGCAGCGTAAAAAGCCGCGTTTGCCGCGTCCGGCAGCAATTCTTTATCCGTTTTACACCCCTGCCTGATGGCGCTTAGTTCATCGGCAAAAACGCCGATCCCGACTCCGGCCAGCAACGCACTGCCGAAAGAAGCGTCACAGACCGCCGGAACCTTTACCGGTGCGTTAAAGACGTCGCAGACGATTCGGCTCCACAAGTTGCTTTTCGCCCCACCGCCGATCAGGATGAATTCATGTACCGGTAAAGCCATTTTTTCAATCGTGCGGAAACAGTCTTTCAGCGAAAACGCCACGCCTTCCAGCAACGCCCGGTTTAAATCGCCTTTGCCGCTGGCCATGCTGAGCCCGGTGAAACTGCCGCGCAGGTCCGGGTCCCAATACGGCGAGCGTTCCCCCATCAGGTAGGGATGGAAAAAAACACCGTTAGCTCCCGACGGCGACTGCGCCGCGAGCCGGTCCAGGCTGTCGTAATCCGTCCCGGCGGCACAGCAGTTATCCCGAAACCAGCGCTGGCAAACCGCCGCCGCGTTGGTCGCGGTAACCGTATACCACATGCCGGGAACGACATGCGAATAAGTTAAAGTTTCCGGGTGCGGATGCGCTTTCGCAGTCATGACGTTGACGTTTCCGGCAGTAGCCAGTTTCAGGATACACTGGCCGGGTTCAACCGCTCCGGCAGCGTAGTCCTCTATGGCCGAATCGCTGGTACCGGTGATAACTTTTATCCCGGCTTCCAAACCGGTATCGGCGGCGGCCTGACGCGACAGTTTCCCGGCAAGGTCGGCAGGAGTGACAATCGGCGGCAAGGTGTTTATGTCAATACCCGCGATCTCGCAAAGTCTTTTGCTCCAGCAGCGGTTTTCGACATCAAAAAATAAGGTTCCCTGCGCCTCGATATAATCGACAGTCATATTGCCGGTCAGTAAAAACCTGATATAATCCTTGACGAATGAAATATGTCTAACCTTAGACAGAGTATCGCTCTCGTTATTCCGCAACCACAGCATTTGCGGTAAAGTCCAAGTTGGCGCGGGCATTTGATATGCGGTTTTAAAGACTAGGTCGCGATAATGCTTATTGAGGAACTCGCATTCACTGACACTGCGCTGATCAGTCCAGATAATAGTCGGACGGATAACCCGCATATTCGCATCCAGCAAAACCGCTCCATGGGTATAACTGTCCAAGCTCAGCGCGATAACTTTGCCGTACCGTTCTGGATTGAGTTCCTTTAATACCCGGCACATAGTCAAGTACCAGTCAGACGGGTTCTGCTCCGCCCAGCCTGGTACCGGATGGCTGGTCGAATATTCCCCGGAGCAACCGGTAACATACTTGCCTTTGCTGTTGATCAGCGTAACTTTGCAGCCACCGGTACCAAAATCTATACCGAGCAATAAGTTTTTTTTCATCTTAAATAGTTTGTTTCAATCGTTTTTGTGTTCACTTAAAAATTGCTTTGCCTCAACAAGCGTCGGAATTCCGCTCCGCCCACCCAATTGAGTACACTTCAGCGCCGCTACCGCCGCAGCGAAACGCATACATTCTTGCCAATCGCCGCCGTTCACATATTGATAGGCGAACGCGCCGTGAAAAACATCTCCGGCTCCGGTAGTATCAACCGTTTTCACCGGAAATGCTGCCTGTCGATAAGTTATTTTGCCGTCCCAACCAATGCTGCCGTTTTTTCCAAGGGTCACTGCGGCAAATTTCGTATTTTTTCCGAACAGCTTATGCAGAGCGGTTTCCGGATCGGCCAAACCAATAAAACGTTCTGTGAATTTTTCCGAAGCGATAATGATATCCGCCAAAGCAAGCAATTCATCTATGCGCGGAACTACAGTTCCGGCATCCAGCATGACCGTTACACCGGCATCGTGGGCTATTTCTGCCGCCCGAACTGCAGCATCGGTATGATGTCCATCCAGGTGCAGTAAGCCGGTATTGCGTATTAATGCAGCATCAAGCTCCTCCGGTAGTAACGGTCTAGCTGAACCGTTACTCCAGGCAATACTGCGTTCTCCAGTATTTCTCTTAATCCAGCAAAACGCCACCGGGGATTCGGCTCCAAGCCGCAAGCGTATACCAGTAGTATCAACCCCGGCCAAGGCCAAGCCTTTCAATATAGCTTGCCCTCTTTGATCATCGCCGACAGTTCCGATAAAGGCGGCTTTTGCTCCAAGCCTGACTGCCGCATAAAGCGCTGTTGCAGTTGGTCCGCCACCCTGTTCCAAAATCTTTTCAGTTTGCACCTTATCGTCCAACGGGATTCGCGGAACCATACATAGGTAATCTATATTGCAATATCCTAAACCTAAAATAGTTCTATTGTTTTTCATATTGGGAGTCCATAAATTCATTATCAATGGAAAAGCCAACTCATGAGTTTTCATATTTCCGGGAATTTAACCGGGACCAATTTTTTGGTAATATTGCTGCATGGATTTTTCAGTCTTTCATAGAGCATTTGGGCAGCGAAAAAACCGCATAGATCAAGATCTTTGTACACCTGTATATACTTTTTGCTGTCCATATTACCTGTTCCGTCATTAAAAACCGCCGTTACCGGAAACGGATATTTTTTAGCGGTAAGCTCGTTTTTCAAAACGTCTATTGTCTGTTGCAAATTCCCTCCGCAACAAATTATTCCGTCGATGCCTTTGTTCTTTATAATCCTAACGAGCTTTCTGGTAACGGCTTTATCCGGCACCGGGGGGCCGCTCCCTAAGTTAGCGACATTATATAATATCGGCGTTTCCATATTGTTCATCAGGCAATAGTCGGAAATGCCGCGGTATTTTTCCTGGATAATAGGATGCGGAATGAAATTGTCATACAGGTATTCAGTTCCGAGAAAAAGCAGCTTCTTGCACCCTTCCATATTCAGCCGTTGCGCGGCTACATAACCGCCTTCATAAAAATCAATGCTGACGGAATCCACGGCAATACCAGGAGTAAATGACGCGACCGCAACCACCGGTATGTTCAGTTTCATAATCTCCGGTAAGTGTTTATGCAGCAGAATACCGCCGACAATAAAACCGTCATAAGCGCGTTTTTCTTCTTCAGTGTTTCTGAGGAAACTGTCTCCCCGCAACAGCATTGCTATATCCTTCTGCGCATTGACGTACTTGTCTATTCCCCGAAATATGCTACTGAAAGAAACGGTATTCACATCCAGTTCTTCCGGCTGACTGGGGGAAAAAACATATAAAAATCCGGTGCGGTTTGTCCTTGACATTGACGGGAGACGGGGGGACCGGTTTCCCGCAAACGAAAATGCCTTTCCGTCCGCGTTTTTCTATGATGCCTTCTTTTTCAAGTTCGGCCAGGGCATTCCTCACGGTAACTCTGCTCAGGTTATTCATTTGGCCTAACAATCTTTCTGACGGAATACGGTCGCCGGTTTTCAGATTACCGGAAAGAATCTGAAAGTTCAGGGATTCTTTGAGTTTTTCTTTTTTGTTCTTATAAGGGTTCATTCGCTTTTCCTTATGTTGGTATTATCATGGTATTAATATATTTTATTTTACGCAAATGTCAACCCAAATAATACAAAAAATGGCGTTTTTTGTGGTTTTTCTGTTGACAATTGAAACCAGTTCCCGTATTATATTAATAATCAAAATGCAATAATACGGGAAAAAGTATCATAACAGAAAAAACTTAAAACTTTTCTGCATCAGGAAATATTCTTGCGAATCTGATGCAGATTACCTTTCGGGAGTACCCCCAAATTGAGTTGCGTTTTAGGAAAATAACGAAAAAATCTCACAATATATTAAAATCTAATTTCTAATCAACAAGGAAAAACAAAATGGAAAAATTAAAAATTGGCTTGATCGGGGCGGGTTTTATTGGGGAACTGCATGCGGATGTGCTGTCCGATTTGCCGACTGCGGAATTGGCGGCGGTGGCGGATCTGGATATGGCAAAAGCTGAAGCTTTCGGTAAAAAATACGCCTGCGATTGTTACGACAACTATGAAAAACTGCTGGCGCGTCCGGATATTCAGGCCGTGTATATCTGCCTCCCTGACAGGTATCACGTCGAACCGGCAATTGCCGCCGCAAAAGCAGGCAAACACCTGATGGTGGAAAAACCGCTCGCCAGGACGGTGCCCGATTCCGAAAAGATCAGGCGGGCGGCGACTGAAAACGGCGTAAGGCTGATGGTCGGCCATTTGCTGCGTTTTGATCCGCGCTATGTGCAGTTGCATCAGCAGATTGAAGCCGGCAATCTGGGTGAATTGCTTCATATCCGGGTTAAGCGACAGAACCCGAATATTATACATGACCGGCTCAAAGGCCGCACATCCATGCTTTATTATGTCGGTATCCATGATATCGACGCCATGTTGTGGTGTATGCATGAAGAACCGGTTGAGGTATATGCAAAAAGAGTTGCCAAAGTTCACACTGAGGATTGTATTTTTATTTTGTGTTCATTCCGCAACGGAACCGTCGGCACGCTGGAATTCAGTTGGTCGCTGCCGAAAAGTTTTCCGACCGGGATCTGGAGCGAACTGGAAGTTGTCGGCACCAAAGGGGCTGCTTCAATAGACAACCTTGATCAGGGCCTGAAATTATGTACCGACAAATACTCGATTCCTGATACTTATCTCTGGTCGAAATACAATGGCCGCCGCCTGGGCGATATCAGAGAGGAAAGCATTCATTTCATCGATGCCGTTCTTCATAATAAAGATTTCCTAATGCCGGTTGGAGACGCGATCAAGTCTGTAGCATTCATTGAAGCGTGTTTTGAATCGATAGCGGCGGGAATTCCGATAAAAATTAAAGCCGGGGAAAATGTCTGAACTTATGAAAACCGCCCCCCATGTAGTTCTGGAAAATAAATATGTCCGCTATGTTATCGGATCTGACGGCAGGAATCTGCATTTCATTGACAAGGCAACGCGAACCGATTATTTTTCAACGTATTCCGCCGCTTCGTGTTTTTCTCTGAAGCGGAATGGAACAACTTGCTTACCGACGCGCTGTACTTGGGACAATGGAAATATTCTTCTTGAATTTGCCGATATTGCGGTAAGCGTTGTGGTCAAAGTAACCGGCCATGAATCATATTTTATATTTGAACTTGTTGCGTTGAACGGCGCTGACATCGATGAATTCGTGTTGACTGACCTTATCCTGAATATGCCCGGTTATGATCATGGAATGACGCTTAATATCGTCAGCAACCGGGAATTCGCGGTCTGTCTGCTCGCGTTGAATTTGCAAGTCAACGTAAATCCGGTTCCTGATACCAGCGTCCAGATTATCGGCAAGGAGCCGTTCAGGAGTGAAAAAGCGGCGCTTACGGCGATCGCTTATCCTGAATTCGGTTTTACGGGTGCAAAGAGTGCGCTTGTCGCCTGTCCGTCCGGCGAAATGCGTTCCGTACTCAAGGAAATCGTCCGAGAGGAAAAACTGCCTTACTCCCCCCTGGGCGGAGCCTGGGCGCGGGACGCGGCGGCGCTGAAAGGTTCTTATCTGTTTGCCGGAACGCCGGATGCCGCTTCGGATACTTGGCTTTCCGAGCGCAATGTCGATGATTGGATAGCGGTGGCCAAACACGCTGGTATGTCCTGCCTGCTGATTTATGGCGGGCGTCAGCACTGGTACGGACATTATCGGCCAAACCCGCAATTTTTCCCCCATGGTATGGACGGACTGAAACATGTAGTCGATAAAATTCACGCCGCCGGTCTCAAGGCCGGGATTCATACTGGGACGGGCTGTATCTGCAAAGACGACGTCTGGGTAAGCCCGGCGCCGGACAAACGGCTGGCCAAGGACGCCGTTTTTACCCTGGCGGAATCGCTAACGGTGGAAGCGACCGCTATTCATACGCTTGAATCTCCCGAAAATTTGCCGGTTGAATCAGGTTATTTTGTTGCGGGGGGAACAGATATGGTGATCAATAACGAAATAATTTCCTACGGCGGAATTTCGACGGTTCCCCCTTACGGTTTTATCAACTGTGTCAGGGGCGCGAATGCGACAGTGCCGGCAGCCCATGAACACGGTGCGCAAGTGGCACATTTGACGGAAAGGTACGCTTTATACCTGCCCGATGGAGAATCGAGTTTGCTGGAGGAAATAGCGGCAAATATCGCCGAAACCGTAAATTATTGCGGTTTGGACATGATCTATCTTGACGGCGCTGAGGCATTAGGTGCGAACGGACATGGGTGGCATTACATCGCCAAAATGAAACTTGCAGTCATGGCACGGTTGAAAAACGCGATCATCATGGAATCAGCCTGTGCCAACCATCACAGTTGGCATATGCGGTCGCGGTTGGGAGCCTGGGATTCCTGCCACCGGGGCCATAAGCGTTACATCGACCGCCATCTGCAAGAAAATCGGCGGTATATGAACGATCTACTGCCGGTTCAACTGGGCTGGCGGGAACTGCATGGCGCGGGTTCTGGTGTCGAGGCGCTGAAACCGGATGAAATAGAATACCTTTGCGCCAAATGCCTGGCTTACGACATGCCGTTTTCACTCATGGGAATCAGTCCGGTAACGCTTGCCGCGAACCCGCTGCAACAGCAATTGCTTGGAATTATCGGGCAATATGAAAGACTACGGCTCAACGCTTATTTCTCTGAGACGGTGAAGGCTAAGTTGCGTCATCCTAGAGCCGAGTTCAAACTGGAATATGCAGACGGGGAAAGATGGGATATAAAACCGGTAAAGTACAGTGCTCATACCTGCGGTATTGAGAACGACGATAACGTCTGGATGGTAGAAAACGAATATGGAGCTCAGCCGCTGGCTTGCCGGATTCAGGCATTGATGTCGGCGGCAGCTTATGATGATCCGGGAAATATGGTACTGTTCGCGTCCGAACAGCTTGCAGAGCAAACCGAAAACCGGACGGCGGTTGCGTCCAAAACGGATTGTATGAGTTTCCGGGTAGGAACGGCGATGTCTGGCGTTACCCGTGATACGCAAATTGAAGTTGACGGGACTATTTGCTATACCGCCGTCAATACAACAGACCGAACCGGCTGGGCGCGAATTACGAAAAACTTTTCTCCGGCTCTGAACCTGACTGACAAAACTGCGCTTGGGATATGGGTTTACGGTGACGGCAAAGGGGAAATCCTGAATTTTCAACTGGCGGGACCGGGGTTGATGGGAATGGCGGATCATTATGTGGTGATCGACTATGAGGGGTGGAAATATCACGAACTGATCGAGCCTGAAGGCGAACGGGTTTTCGATTATTCTTGGCCGTATTCCTTGTTAAGCGCGGTTCGGGGAGAGGTGCCGTACAGCGGGATTTGCGCGCTTAATATCTATTACAATAATATTCCCCCCGGAGAAACGGTAAAATGCCGGTTAAAACCGGTCAAAGCGCTTAAGACTTTCGGTGTTCCTCGGAAAAACCCGAGTATTACCATTGGGGGGCAAACTATCGTTTTTCCGGTTGAACTTATGAGCGGAGACTGGCTGGAATTTGCGTCTATGTCTGATTGTAAATTTTATAATGCCGATGGAACTGTTATTCGGGAAGTAAAACCGGTTGGGGGTACACCTCGGCTGGCGGCTGGTAAAAACCGCATCAGCTTCAATGTGAGAGCCATGTCAGGTAGTGGCGCTCGCACCAAAATAAGCATTGTTAAACAGGGACTTTCCCTGATGATGGATGAGAATACGAAAATGAAAATGAACAAATATCGTAAAACATTTTTTTCAACGGCGCTTGTTGGAACCGCCGAAGTTTAAA
>JBAYCO010000022.1:0-17039 GCA_041668685.1 Victivallaceae bacterium
GTGGATACCGGGACAACCGAAATCAATATCAACCGCCATCTTTGCGCCAAGAACGTAAGGCTGTTTGGCGTGACCAATCATCCGTTCACCCATTACGGACAAAGTGTGAAGCTGATGGAAAAATACGCGAAAACCTTTCCCTTCGAAAAGTTTGTAACTCACCGCTACAAAATTCAGGACGCGGAAGCAGGGCTGAGGCGTTCGTTTGAACCGGATACCATGAAAGTGGTAATCGAACCCTGATGGTGCTGATATGAAATTAGGAATAGTAATATCAACGCAGCCGACTAAATTTTCCGCCTTGAGATACGATGAAAATCTTGAGGCGGGAATGCAGCACGCGGCGAAACTCGGTTACGACGGGGTTGAACTGGCGGTAAGGGAACCTGAACTGCTGGACGTTGATCTGGTCAAAAAACTCCTGGCGAAATACAGCCTCGAAGTTCCCGCGATAGGAACCGGTCAGGCTTTTGTCGAGGAAGGATTGAGTTTCACCGCGGAAACCGACGAAATCCGGCGGGCGGCAATTGACAGGATAAAATCCCATGCCGACTTGGCGGAAAAACTGAATACCAATGTGATAATCGGCCTGATCCGGGGGCGGGGAACTTCTGACCCGGAACTTAACCGGACCCAAACGGAACTGATGAAAAAAGCCTTGCGTGAATGCGCGGACTATGCCCGTTCAAAAAACGTGAAGCTTTTTCTGGAACCCTTGAACCGGTATGAAAGTTTACTGATAAACGATATTGCCGAAGGCATCGCGTTGGTAAAAGAGCTGGGCTGCGAAAACCTGAAACTGCTGATAGACACTTTTCACATGAATATAGAGGAACAATCGTTTTTCGGCAGTATAATCAAGGCCATGCCGTATACCGGCCATGTCCATTTCGCCGACAGCAACCGTCACGCGCCGGGCGTCGGGCATATTGATTTTTCGGGTATCGTCAGTCTTTTGCTGCACGCCGGCTACGACGGTTACATTTCAATGGAAATGCTGCCGCTGCCGACCGCGGACAAAGCGGCTGAAATAAGTATAAATCATTTAAAAGAAATTCTCGCGAATATCGCATAAAACAAAATTGGAGACAAACAATGAGCAAGCTTTACGACAAAGGTGAAACTCTGGTAAAAGAACTTCTGGCGAAAGCCGAAACAGAGTTCAAAAAAGAAAACTGCCTCAGCCCGTACGAGTACATTCTGAACCACGGTTATGACTGTTTCTCGGACGAGGATATCAAGGCGGTCAATGAATACTACGGCTACCCGCACCCGAACCGTTTGCATGACCCGAAGTATTTCTTCTGCCATGCGCCGTTCGGCGACGTTTATCCGGAAATTCTCAAAACCCGGAGCGTGATCTTCGTTACCGGTTCAATGGAATTGCACGGGGCGGTCAGCAATCTTTTCCAGGACGGACATCAATGCCTGTCGATCGCCTATGCAATGCGCGAAAAAACCGGGGTCATGCTGGCCTTCCCGACCGGAGCCGGCTCCCATCCGGCACATCACTGCTACATGCCCGGCACCACTATAATTCCGGAAAAAACCCATATCAATACCCTTTTCTGGAATATGATCGGACTTTACAATATGGGTTTCAGGAACATAATAAACCTGCAGAACCACGGCCAGGAATACGTTAACCAGCACGCTATCCACAAGTTCGGCAAAACGACCGGTTGCCCGGCGCTGGTCATGGAAACGGAATGGTACACCTGGCAAATGAAGGGATTTGATCCCCGGCACAAAAGCTGTAAGTTCGAAACTCCGTTTATCCACGGGGACGAAGCTGAACTTTCTTATCAGCTGGCAACCGGGCCGGTTGAAGGCGTTGACGAAAAATATGCCGTAAAAACCGAACCGGCCGGTTCATTGAAATACAGCCCATGCACCAAGGCTGGAGCTTTAACGCCGGGGATTTCGGTATGGCATCAGTTCTATCCGCAAGGGATGGAATGGAAGAAAACTCCGGCCGGGGTTGTCGGCGATCCGACTACCGCAAATCCGGAAAAAGCGTTGCGGCCGCTGTGCGTATATTCGATGCAGTTGCAGTTCTACATCGAAATGACGATGAAAATAGTAACGGACGACGCCCAGTTCCTGACGGATGATTTCTGTCTGGCGCCAATTGACGAAGTCCGGGATTACGCGTTGATGCCGCCGTACGAATCAATGATGAAGCATAACCTGATACCGGAAGACAGCAACTGGAAATCCATTTACCGTCATCCGTCGGTAATGGCTATGTTGGGTGTTGATTAATAATTACACACGGCAGCGTGCCATGAGCGCAAACAAGCGAACATGGGCGCTGCCGGAATATTAAACCAGAAAAAAAGCAGTTGAAACAATAAATTTAAAGTTTCAACTGCTTTTTTTGGCTTGAAGCGCTGTCAATATTGATTGTTTGCGTAAATATCCAGGACTATCTCTGTTGCCGTGCGCGCGTCTTCCCCGGAAACCATCGGCGGCCGGTCCTGGCGAACGGCTTCGATAAAATCAAGGACGATGCTTTCATGTCCGCTGGTTTCTTCGACCAGGGCGTTGCCGGCGCCGCTGTGAACATGTTTGCCGTTGTTTACGCTCGGATTATCGAGCCCTTTGATGTTCCAGGCGCTGATTGCCGTATTGGTAAGGACCAGCGAACCTTTGTCGGTAATGATTTTCAGTTCCGGCTCGAAACCGGGCCAGGCGCAGGTTGAAGCAGAGATCGTTCCGATCATGCCGTCCGCGTGTTTCAGGATGGCGACTCCATGATCTTCGCCTTCCATTTCGTGCATGAAAGTTCCCAGCATACTTGCCACTTTGCAGGGTTTGCCGAAGAACCATGCGTACAAATCAATCTGGTGACATGCCTGCTGAATAAAAGGGCCGCCGCCGTCTATGGCGTAACCGCCGCGATAAGCGGCGCTGTCATAGTATGCCTGGTCGCGCCAGCAATATATCGAATAGTCGGCGGCGATAACCCTGCCCAGCTTTTTTTGCTCCAACAGTTCCTTGATGATCATGATATCCGGATTGCTCCGGTACTGGTAGCAAACCCCAAGTTTTACGTTATTCTTTTTGCAGGCCGCGATCATTTCGTCCATAGCTTTCCGGCTTATATCCAGCGGTTTTTCCGTCAGGACATGTTTTCCGGCTTCCGCCGCTTTAAGCGCCCAGACATGATGGAGACCGTTGGGAACCGCGACGATTACCGCGTCATAATCACCCGGCACGGCATCAAGGTCATTTACCACGGGAATGCTTTTATCGGCATCCGGCGGCCGCTTGCCGCTACGGGAAATTATCCCGGAAATCCCGGCTCCGGGAATTTTGCTTATCGCCTGGCAATAGGTATTTGAAATATTGCCGCTACCTGCTATTGCGAACTTGAAAACGTTCATGTCATTTCTCCGTCATTGCCCGTTATTATTTAATTTAACATATTTGTAATAAGCATATTACAAGATAAAATATTCATCATTTTGTTATTGCCGGTGCATTTTATAAAATATTTGCGAACCGGTTTATGTCAAGCGTCAAAACGTATCCGCTTTCGTTTTCTTAAAAATATTAACTAAAACAAACTTGTAATTATTATTTCAGTGAATTATATTGTTAATTGACGCTGGCCTCCTGAGCTTTTCGGGGGTCATGGCGATTACATATATTTTAGCAACAATAATTGCCCGAAAGCAGGTCAATTGCTGTTCAAAAATGTATACTTTTTTGTCCCGCATATTATTTTTCCGGGACATCAGATATTTAGATTATGTTGAGGAAATTACTGAATGGAAATTGGAAAATTTAAATTTGTAAACTTCATTGTAACCCCGACAGGCGTTTTACATGCCAGTCCGGGTCCAATAATCTAATCGTATACGTTTTTCTACCGCTGCTGCTTACCGGGCCTTAAATAAGGCTGGGGAATGGAACAGTTTGATTTTTATAGCGGCGCTTCAGAACCGGAAAGCCCAACCGTGTACGGCGGTGTTTCCAGCGTCATGCCTCTGGCCGCCAGGATGCGGCCGTCCTCGCTTGATGAGTATATCGGGCAGCGCCATATCCTGGGCCCCGGCAAGCTTCTCCGCCGCGCCATTACCGCCGACCGTTTCACTTCGATAATTCTTTCCGGCCCTCCGGGAACCGGGAAAACCAGTCTTGCGGAGCTTATCGCGAGCACCACCAATTCCGAATTTGTTCGATTGTCGGGAGTGAATTGCAGCGTCGCGGATATCCGCAGGCAGGTACAGATCGCCATTGAGCGTCAACTTGCGGTCAAGCGCAAAACGACTTTATTTATTGACGAAATCCATCGTTTTAACAAAGCGCAGCAGGATTCGCTCCTGCCGGATGTTGAAAACGGCAACATACGCCTGGTCGGGGCAACGACCCATAACCCGCAATTCTACATAATCGGCGCCCTGCTGTCGCGTTCGCTGGTGTTTACGCTTGAAGCATTGTCCGCCGAAGACATCAGGACTTTGCTTGAGCGGGCCATAACGCATGAAAACGGTTTTGCCTCCCTGAAACTTGAAGTCGGCGATAAAGCGCTGGATTTTCTTGCCGGTATTTGTGAAGGCGACGCCAGAAAAGCGCTTACCGCTTTGGAAATTGCGGTGCTTACCACGGAACCGGACAAAAACGGACTGATTAAAATAGGCGAGAAAGAAGCTTCTGATTCTATTCAACGGAAAATAATAAATTACGGCGACGACGGTCATTATGACACCGCCAGCGCCTTTATTAAAAGCATGCGCGGCAGCGACCCGGACGCGGCGGTTTACTGGCTGGCAAAAATGCTCCATGCCGGGGAAGACATAAGATTTATCGCGCGCCGTATCGTTATTTTCGCTTCGGAAGATATAGGGAACGCCGATCCCAGGGCGATTACGCTGGCGACTTCCGCCATGCACGCGGTTGATATGATCGGAATGCCGGAAGCGCGCATTATCCTGTCCCAGGCTGTCACTTATTGCGCTACCGCCCCAAAGAGCAACGCCGCTTACAAGGCGGTGGACGAAGCCTTGGATGACGTTCAGAACGAACGGGTTCAGCCGGTTCCGGTGCATTTGCGGGATCCGCATTCGACCGGCGCGGCGGAAAAACAGAAAAAAGCGGAAGCTTATAAATATCCCCATAATTTCGCGGACGGCTTTATTGCGCAGGAATATATGGGAATAGCCAAAGATTATTACAAGCCGGCCGGTATCGGTTACGAAGAAAAGATCAAACAGCGGCTTGATTACTGGAAGCAGTGCCGGGCAATGGAGAAAAACAATGCTCAGAGAAGCTAAAAAGGATATGCGCAAACGTTTTTTTGCAAAGCGGGCGACCTTGGATGCGGAATACCGCAAAACGGCTGATGCGGCAATTTGCGCGGCGACGGGCGCATTGTCAATAACTAAAAGTGCCGAATGCATTGCGGCGTACGTGTCTGACGGCACGGAAGTTGACCTGACGGCTTTTATGCTTGAATGTGAAAAGATTGATAAAAGGATTTTCTTACCACGTTATTCCACGTCTCCGGGCGTCGGTTATGAAATGGTTGAAATAGATGATTTGTCCCAGGACCTGGTTCCCGGTAAATACGGACTTATGGAACCGTCCCAGAAGCTGCCTGCGGCTTCCGCGGAACAAATCAATGATATGCTTTGGCTGGTGCCGGGCGTGGCGTTTGATAAAACCGGCGCACGACTGGGACGCGGCAAAGGCATTTATGACCGGCTGTTGAAAAAATCGAACGGCCTGTCGATCGGGATCTTTTATGAATGTCAGAGGGCTGACAAGGTTCCGTCTGGTGAACATGACCAGAAACTGGACATGATTGTTACAGAGAAAGTTATTATAAATTTGAAAAACTAAAGGGAGAAATGTTTATGAATGAACTGACGATGTATCTTATCGGAGCCGGGGGATTGGTTGCCGGAATTATTGCCGGCACGGTATTCCAGAAAGTGCGCAAACTGTCCGCTGTGCAGCTTGCCTCGAAAATACGTGAAGACGCCGAAAAGGAAGCGGCCCATATTCAGCGGGAAGCCAAAGTAACCGCCAAAGCCGAACTGCTGAAGATGCGCGACGAATTCGAAGAAGAACTCAATGAGCGCAGAAAAGAACAGTTCGGTATTGAAAAACGCCTGAACCAGCGGGAGGAAAACCTTCAGAAAAAGGCGGATTCGATTGACGGCAGAATAGCCAACCTTGAACGCAAAGACAAGGAAATAGAAGCGTTGCGCGAACGCTTGAGCGGTCGCGAAAAGGACTTGCAGCAAAGTATTTCAAAACAAATTGACGAACTTGAAAGAATCGCCCTTATGGACCGTGAAAGCGCCAAGGAGATTCTTCTTGAGAAACTGAAAAACGAAGTCAAGAACGAATCGGGAATACTGGTTCGGGACGTCCTCGAAGAAGCCAAGGAAAAGGCGGAAAAAGAATCCCGCCGCATCCTGACCTACGCTATTCAGCGCTATGCGTCAGACTGTACTTATGAGCGTACCACGGCGACAATTCCATTGCCCAGCGATGAAATGAAAGGCCGCATAATCGGCCGCGAAGGACGCAATATCCGCGCCCTGGAAGCCGCTACCGGCGTCAGTATCCTGATCGATGATACTCCGGAAGCCGTGGTTATTTCCTGTTTCGACCCGATCAGGAAAGAAACCGCCCGGCAGTTGCTCGAACGCCTGATCAATGACGGACGCATCCATCCGACCCGGATCGAGGAACTGACCAAAAAAATTGCGAAGGAAATTGAAGAAAATGTTTTCAGCGCCGGGGAAAGCGCGGTGCTTGAAGCCGGAATTCCGGGCGTACCGCCGCAAATTATCAAACTTCTGGGGCGCTTAAAATACCGTTACAGTTTTTCACAGAATGTCTTGCAGCATTCTCTCGAAACAGCTTATTTCATGGGAATGATCGCCTCGGAACTCGGATTGGATGAGCATAAGGCGAAACGCATAGGTCTTTTCCACGACCTGGGTAAAGCCGTCGACCATGAAATGGAAGGCTCCCATGCGAAGCTCGGCGCGGATATCCTCAGGAAACACGGCGAAGCCGAAGACGTTATCCATGCGGTCGCCGCTCACCATGAGGAAGTAGACGCCACAAGCATATATGATATCCTGATCAATGCCTGCGATACCCTGAGCGCGTCGCGTCCCGGAGCCCGCAGCATGACCACCGAAATGTACCTGAAACGCCTCGAACAGCTTGAAAACATCGCGCACGACTTCAAGGGAGTTGAAAGCTGTTTCGCGCTTCAGGCCGGTCGGGAAATCCGCGTGGTGGTTAACCCGGAAACGATTCCGGAAGGGGAAGCCCAGATGCTGGCTAAAGAAATTTGTGAACGGATTGAAAAAGAAATGAATTATCCGGGACAGATTAAAACTACGATTATCCGGGAAACCCGCTCTGTCGAATACGCAAAGTAATTAAAAGTGCAGTTGCCCCTTGGATTCCAAGGGGCAAAACGCACGCTTCTCCGTACCTCAATAAAAATACTTGCAGAAAAAAGTATTTTTTATTTGACAAAATAGTTAAGTAGCTTTACTATTTTAATATAAAAGGCAGTATATAACCACAAAAACAGGAGAACGATAGAATGCGGAACAACAATGCAGAAGATACGGCGAAAGAAATTTTCAATAATGACGAACATGTAAGCAATTATGAAATGAAAACGAAAAAGGCAAATTGGCTTGGGCCTGAAATAATGCTCGGACTGGCGTTCCGTCATATCAATGGCGGGGAAAAAATTCTTGACTTGGGAATAGGTAGCGGTTTATGTTCAGAATTATTTCACAAGGCCGGGCTGATAATTTTCGGCATGGATTTTTCAAAAAAAATGCTGGATATGTGTCAGCGGAAAAAATTTGCGGCTGACCTGAAAAAATATGACCTGCGCGAGACACCGTATCCGTATGCGGATGATTCCATGGATCATGCCGTATGCGGCGGGGTTATGCATATTCTCAGTGATATCGACCCGATATTTAACGAAGTGTCGCGAATTACGCGGAGCGGCGGCATATTCACTTTTTGCAGCATGGACATGGACCGCCAAAAAACGATGTCGGTTAAAACCACCGCCGGAAACGCTGTTGTGTTTGGTCATGGAATAAAAGAAATTGAACTTTTGCTTGAAAAACACTGCTTTAAACTGATCAATTCGATTAGTTTCGAAATCGACAATCATGATTTACTGCGGCACTTCACCGCTTATGCGGTCAGGAACATCAAATAGTCTAAAAAAAGCCCGTCCGGAGACGGGCTTGTAAAAAAATCAGCCTAACAATTCTTTAATGAATACAGTGCGTTCTTCCCGCCTGGAAATTTCGGCGGCTTCCCCGATAACGGTTGACAGCAAACCGTGTTCGGTCGTCGAAGTATTGGTTTCGACCCCTTTTACTGCATTGATAAAAGATTCCAGCAAGTGCGGATCGGCGCCGCCGTGTCCGCCTTCTTCTTCAGGTATGTCATATGATATGGTTTCTTTTGACCAGCGCGGCCGGATCAGGATAGTCCGCTCATGCAGGCTTACTTCAGCTTGTCCTTTGGTTCCGATAATTGTATAACGACGGTCGGAAATCGGTGTAACGAAACATTCCATGTGCATAGCTTTAGCGCCGTTTTCGTATTCGACTATCGCGAATCCGTTGTCGTGCGTATCCTTGTCGGAAAGATATATGCATAAGTCTTTTTTGTAGCCGTCCATGGCTGCGGCTTCATCATTCCACCCGGCTGCGGCAACGGCTTCATGTACATCCGGGCATTTCTTTTTATAAGGGCATTCAGTACAGGTCGGTCCCGGTTTTACGCCGTTTTCCAGTTTGAAAGGCAAATTATCAGGGTTTAAAACGTTTACTCCGGCAAAAGCGCTTACTTTCAACGGTTTCGGAAAGTCCAGGAGCCAGTTGAAAATATCGAAGTCATGACTGCCCTTATGTACCCATAAGCCGCCGGAAATTTCATATTTGCGGTTCCAGCGGGCCATATAAGTACGGCCGCCGTCATAAAACTCACGATTTTCAATCATGAAAACACGTCCGAGGATACCGTCACTGACAATTTGTTTCAGGCGTTTGAGAACCGCAGTATGACGCAAATTGAAACCGATCATTGCTATGGAATTACTTTTTTCGGCGGCCTCGATTATCCGGCGGCATCCGGCGGAAGTCGTTGCCAGCGGCTTGTCTATAAGCGCGTTAATGCCTTTATTAAGGACAGCAACCGCGTTTTCCGCGTGGCAGCAGTCCGGGCTGGTAATGACGCAAGCATCGAGTTGTTCATTTTCAAGCATCTGTTCAACGCTTTCATACATATTGGGAGAGACATTTATTGATTTTGCCGCGGCTTTCATGCGAACGCTGTTAGGATCGCAAAACGCGACAATTTCGACTCCATCATTTTCCGCCAGCGCTTTTCCGAATGCATTGATTCCACGGCCGCCGGTTCCAATAATAGCAAACTTCAGTTTCTTACTCATTTTAATTTACCTGTCTGTAAATTTACATTTGCGTTAGTATCAATCAAATCACGTTGCAAAATATGACAACGTTACCACATTATACAGTTTTTTTAAAAAAGTTCAAGTAAAATTCAGATTTTGCAGAGTTTAATTTAATTTTTTTCTATTTCTATTATCAAAAAAGGTATATTTTCTTTTTTTTAACTCTTGCAACTTTGCGGAAATGTATTATTATATACGCTCAATACAATTATATGGCGGGTTAGCTCAGTTGGTTAGAGCAGTGGAATCATAATCCACGTGTCCGGGGTTCGAATCCCTGACCCGCTACCAGCTCTTTGTTAAGTCTTTGGTAATCCGTATGACTCAATGCACAATTCCCCTTACCCCATGTTTTACGAGCAAAACACTCGAAAAACAGGTGTTATTGACCTTCATTCCTAATTCTGAGACCTTTACACTTGGTTAAGTTGAAATCGTAAAGTTCTTCGCCATTCAAAACGGCAGATACAGTGTCCGGCGCCAATTCATTCAGCAACAGAGTTCGACCAACAGTATTCGTCAATGTATTTGCAAAAATCTTCCCGAACGGTAATATTGGTTCGCTTTATCGCGCTTTTTATAGAAAATCTTCCCGAACGGTAACAATTTGCTTGAAAAATAAAAAATCGATATTATATTCTTCCCGAACGGTAATAACAATAGCGGAGACTGCTATGGAAAAAATGGCATTAAAAACCAGTAATGAGATCGGAACATTGATCAGGAAACTGCGCAAGCAACAAGGTGTTACCCAGGAACAACTGGCGGGAATCGCCAATACGGGGACCCGTTTTATAAGTGACCTGGAAAACGGCAAACCCACCTGTCAAGTCGGCAAACTGCTTCGGGCGCTTGCCGCTTTGGGTGTCGAAATGCATATCCGCAATCCGTATGATAAGGGACAATAGTCATGGCAACAGCAGTAAAAACCTTGCATGTATTTTTGAACGACCGGAAAATTGGCGTTTTATCACAGGAAAACGGGCAGCAATCTTTTCAATACGCCGCCGCCTACTTGAACGATGAAAACGCTTATCCGTTATCGGTTTCTCTGCCGTTGACCATAGATACGTATTACGATCCCGCGGTGGAAAATTATTTTTCCAATCTGCTGCCCGACGAGCGTATCAGGGCAACCATCGCGTTTATTCTGCATGTCCCGAAAGAAAATACCTTCGCGTTGTTAAAAGGCATCGGCGCGGATTGTGCGGGAGCGGTCGCCCTCTATGAACCCGGACAGACGCCGCAATCCCAGAATGATCCGGTATATCGGGAATTATCGGAGGATGAAGCGTATGCCGTTCTCGATAATCTGGGGCAGCGTCCGCTCGATGTCGGGGACGACGGAATCCGTATTTCCGGGGCTGGTTCGCAAGAAAAACTGGTGGCCTGCGTCTTTGGGAACCGGGTTGTCCTGCCGCTGTACGGGACGCCGTCTACTCACATCGTCAAACCGCCGATTTTAAGTTTTCCCGACAGCGTTTTTAACGAGTACTTCTGCATGAAGCTCGCGAAAGCCTGCGGGATTTTGACCCCGGAATGCAGTCTCCTTCGACTCAAAGGCGAGTTGTTTTATGTTGTCGAACGCTTTGACCGTCAGGAAATCGACGGGCATCCGCACCGTCTCCACCAGGAGGATTTCTGTCAACTGCTGAATATTTCGCCGCAGTGCAAATACCAGGACGACGGCGGCCCCGGTGTTGAAGAGTGCGTTCGGCAAATGGCGGAAATGCGTTTGCCGGCAAACAGCAGAATCCAGTTTATTCGTCTGTTGATCTTCAATTTCCTGATCGGAAACTGCGATGCCCATGCCAAGAATTTTGCGGTGCTTTACCGGGATGGGAAACCCGAACTGGCTCCGGCATACGATCTTTTATCCACCATGGTTTATGAAAACATGTCCAAAAAGATGGCGATGAATATCGGCGGCGAAAACCGTATGGGCATGATCAAAATGGAGCATTTTGAAAAAATGGCGGAATCATGTGATATAAAACCGCGCCTGGTCAGGAGCGAGGCGAAGAAGTTATCCGCTGAAATTCTGCCGCAGGCTGAAGTGCTGGCGAAAGAGTTGGATACGGCTTATCCGGATTTGGTATATGAACGAATTATCTGGCAAATCCGGAAAAACCGCAATCTGTTAAGTTAAACAGGCTACTGCTCGTAATTATCAGATATCATTTGTCTTCAGAACAGGGTTTTCTGATGCGCGTCATCATTGTAATCTATTTCATAGCCTATTGCTTTATAGCCTGAACACCGGCGTTTAAACATTCTGGATGCTACCGGAATCTCATTGTCAAAATAATCAAATATCAGGACTTCTTTTTTATTGTGATGAAGCCGATGCTTTCTTGTCAAAATCAAGCGCCGGCAACCAACAGGTTTCATCATCCGGCAAAGGATAAATTCCAATTTCCCGGTTTTTTTGCTCTCAAAACGCCGTGGATAAACATCTGTCCTGCCTTTGGCGAATTTCATCCATAATAACGTTTCGCTTGGAATCCAATTCCATCAAGTCACGTTGCAGTTCGGACAGTTTCTTTCCGATATCCATAGCTTTGTCCATTTATTTGGTTTCAGCTAAAAAGCAAAAAAGCTTACAGGCCTTGTAAAATATATGTGCTGCATAAAACAACTTTATTTAGCAGCCAAGGTTTACAATGTTTTTTATGCTTTGCATGCCGGAATTCAAGAAAGTGACTGGCGTTCTATGTATTTTGTCACTGCTTCGATAAGTTCCATGGCATCGCCGACAATGTCGCTATCGCCGTCAAGGGCGTTATGAACACTCAATTGCAGCAGCAACAGATGTTTTCGCTCCAGCCCGGAATGTTTTTTCACCTCTGCGAACATTTCGGTGCAAAACGGTTTCAGTATCTCTCCCGGCAAGCTCTCGGCGACCTGTACATACACGGCGAGAGCGGCGGCGTTAATCGCCTGTTGCGCAGGAGGAATTGCTTCCGCGCAAAATCCCCCGGCCTTCAAAACGTTGCTCATTTTCATATGGCGTTGCGCGGCGGCAAGGAATTCACGGCTCATTTTCAAACGTTTTTCATTCAATGACGGCTGGACAGGCGTAGTACTTTCCTTCCTGAAAACTTCAGTCATATCGGATTTGTTTATAGTGATAATGCCAAGCTTTTCGAGTTGCCGCAGCAATTCCATGTTTTCCGGGGTAATGACCGCGATTTTGCTTGTGGAAATCGATTTGTCCAGTTTTTCAAAGAGTTTGTTTTTCGCCTTGTCATCTCCAACCGCGAATATTGATTCAAGCCTGCCGTCGTTGTCAATACGGGTCTGGCACAAATCAATGCCGTCGGCATTAAGCTGCAATTCCTGTTTTAAAATTTCTTCCACCGGAGGATTTTTTTGCGGTTCCGCTGAAGCCTCCTGGGCTGCAGGTGACGTTTCGGCTCCCATGATTTGATTCAGGCGTTCCATGAAAGCCGCTTTAGCATTGTCTTTTTCAAACTCCGCGAAATCGCCGCGGGCATCAAGAACCGCATCGGCGAGCCCCTGTTTGAAGTCAAGCGTGCTGAGCATTTTGTTTTCAATGGTTTTCTCCGCTACCAGATTGATCACATTGACGGTGTTTTTCTGGTGTTTTCGCCAAGCTCTGGCAATGCGCTGTTCGAGTTTTGCCGGATTCCATGGCAGGTCAAGATTTATGACCACACTGGCGACCTGTAAATTGAGTCCAACCCCTCCTGACTCCGAGCAAAGAAAAACCTTGCATCCCGGATCATTCTTAAAGCGGTTGATTTCTTTACGGCGCCTGACCTGATTGATCAGCCCGGTATGCACCGCATAAGTTTCGCCGCGTTTGTCCAGACGTTCCATGACCAGGTCAAGCATACGTACCCATTCCGAAAAAATAATAATTTTGCGCTCGGAATTATCTTCCCATAAATCATCAAGAATATGCATAAGCTCATCAATTTTCGGAGACTCCCTGATTTTCTGGTCGAGGATATAAACCGAGTCGCAAAGCATCCGCATGCAGCTTAGCGCTCTTTGCAGTCTTTGAAATTCTTCGGGGGATAATGAATAATGTTTAGCTTTATATGCCAATCGGGCAGCAATATATTCATGTTCTTCATAGCGCCGGCATTGTTCCTCGGTCATTTGGACGAAATAATTGTTGTCTATGCGTTCGGGAAGCTGATCGCTTATTTCATCTTTGCGGCGGCGCAGCATGATTGGCTGAATTTCTTCGTGCATTTCGCGCAGATTCTGCATGCCGACGGTTTTGCCCGCCTCGTCAAACCTGTAGAAACGCCGGTTGAAGCGGAATAAACTTCCAAAAATTTTCGGATCTATAAATTCAACCAGAGAATAAAGTTCATCGATTCTATTTTCAATCGGCGTGCCGGTAAGTACAAAAGCGAAACGGGACTGCAGCCGTTTCAGGCGGTCAGCGGTTTTGGTCTTCCAGTTTTTGATGCGCTGGGCTTCATCCAGAATTACCAGGTCAGCTTGAAATTCCAGATTGAGATCTTCGTGGTCACGCATTACCTGTTCGTAATTCATCAGCAGAAAAAACGCTTTACTGTTCCGGTACGTTTCCAGCCGCTGTTTGCGCGAGCCGAAAACCACTTCAGTGTGCAAAGATGTGAATTTACGAATTTGCTCTTCCCATTCGCTTTTGAGCGAGGCGGGAGTTACGACCAGCGTCCGCCTGATTCCAAAGCATTCTTTCAGCAATGCCGCCGCGCAAATAGCCTGGACGGTTTTACCCAATCCCATCTCGTCCGCCAGCATGGCCCGGCCGTTAAAAGCAAGATGCAGCATGCCTGCCACCTGGTAATCATACAAAGCGCCCCTTAAAAAATCCGCTTTCCCTTTACTTTCCGTAAATTTTTCGGTATATTCCCCGCGCCAGCGGTACAAACGCTGTTTCTCCTCATGGATTCGCAAAAAATCATAAATTTCAGAAGATATTCTTATCAGGCCGCGATATTCATCATCCAGATTTTCCATATTCCGTAGCATCAGCTTAAGCATATCGGCTGCAGGCGCCTTAAATGTTCCGTCCGGAGTAAGGTATTTTTTTACAAATTCAGCCCCGTGGACATTTTCAGGAACCACTGCCCGCGGCTGCCACGGGTGACTGGACATGAAGATTTCGATATAAGGTGAGCGCCGGGATGTTTTCCGGATGAACTTGTGTTTGACCTTTTCAATGTGTTTACAAGTTCCGAGGAAATTCTTGCGGAAATCGGGGCAGGAGCAGGTGTTGATATTTTCCTTTAACGAACGCAGTTCGACCCGGTATTCAAATACCTCCTCATTGTCTGTCCGCGCGACCAGATAATCCTTAAATATGGAGGTATTGCCCGACTCAACCGGGGTGAGGCGCATTGTTTCTTCCAGCATACGGTTTTTGCGTAGTTCAATTTCATAGTTGTCGTCAGTCAGCCAGGAACGACTTTTTTTCAGCTTTTTCGAATTTGAGGATTTTGTTTTTTGACTGGATGCTGTAGTTTCCTTTTTCATGATTTTCCCATTTTATTTTATTTTGCGAAAATGCTCTCAAGCTCATTGCGGCGATGTACCGTGAGGGAGTTTTTTTAATCAGCTTAAAATCCAGAAGATACTTTAATCCATATTTCATAAATTTAAACCTTTATAGAAAAATATTATTATTGTTTCAAAACCATTTCTTTTTTACTGCGGGAACTATTCGTTTTCTATCTGTTCGGGCATTCAGTACCCCAGTTTCTGATGTGTGCACAGAATGATAAAATCGGAAGCCAAAATAAACAGAGTATTTACAGGCTAAGATAAGTGTATTTGGGCAAAATGAGCGTTAGTTTGATTTTTTCAACTCTACTCTACCACTCATTTTTTCACCAACAGAAGTTACGGCAAAACAGCAGTAGCTTTATATCCCCTTGTATCAAAGACTTTTGCAAAATATATCGTTTTGGCGGAAGTTCTCAAAAAGACCGATTTTGCGATTTTTCTGTCGCCGGTTTCATCGAGATGCGGCACTACTTAATATTTGTTTATTGGATATTCCTTGTTCGACATTGGATATTAAAAGAGCTTATAATCGCTTAAGTTAACGCATTATTTAGGTCAAACAGAAGCTGTGGAATTTCTGACAATAAGCTTGGGTTCAAGGACAACTTGCCGGATTTCTTTGCTTTTCCCTTCTATTTTATCAGCTAAAATCCGCATGGCGGTTTTTCCGATCTCCCGGAAAGGCTGAGCGACAGTCGTCAATGGGGTATCCAGCAAAGCAGAAAATTTAAGGTCGTCGAAACCCACTATGGAAATATCTTCGGGAACTTTCAACCCGGCTTCCCTTATTGCCCGTAACGCTTCGAAAGCAACCGGATCGCTGGCCGTAAATATGGCAGTAGGCCTTGGATTGAGCGAAAGCAGTTTTTTAGTTTCTTCATATCCCCCGCTTTCCGGTTCTATATTCAGTCTGGCAAACTTGGAAAAATCCAGTAAAATTATTAAGTCATCTTCAATCAGCAGTTTGTTTTTGATCAGCGCGTCCTTATATCCTTCCAGGCGGTCAGTCCCCGCGGTATGGGCGGGCCAGGCGATATGCGCTATTCTGGTATGCCCCAGCTCAATCAAATGCGATACCGCCAGAAAAGCTCCTTTTTTGTTGTCAACAACAACATAATCCGTATCAATTTCCCTGAAAAAACGGTCAACGAGAACAAAATTAAATTTCTGCCGTTTCAATTCAAATATCTGTTCGGCGTTGACTTTACCCCAGTTTGGAAAAATAATCGCGCCGCGGCAATTCGTTTGTTTCAGCCGGTTTATTTCCTGACATTCTTTTTCGATATTCCGGCCGGACGTATAAATCGCAGAACGGTAATTTTTTTCGTCCGCTTCCAGTTTTACCCCGGAACAAATAGTTGATACGGCATATTCATCTATATCCGGAACAATTATTGAAATCTCCTTCTCAAGCGCCGGTAAAAAAGCTTTTTCCTCGATTTCATCCGAAACAAATGTTCCTTTCGCCGGGATTTTATAGAGAATGTTTTCTTCAACCAGTTCCGCAATTGAGCGTCTTACTGTAATCCTGCTGACATCATATTTTTTACATAGTTCCGTTTCGGAAAAGAAACGATCATTTTTCCTCAGCTTCCTCTGTAAAATATCATTTATGATTTTCTCTTTTATTTGCAGATAAAGAGGAATAAAAATCTCCGGGTTTTTTCTAACAATATCCATTTTTGCCTTGTCTTACTTGTCTTGTTCTTGTAATGTTATTATAACGCTTTTTGTCGCGGTTTCAATCCCAATTTCTAAAAATTTTTATTTTATTTCTATTTACGCTCTATTGACAAAAGCCCCAAAGGGAAGTATAATACGCTTGTGTTCTCGTTATTACAAGAAGAGCAAGGAAAGTAATTTATGTCTAAAATCGATTCAATAGTATTTTCTCGGCTCCCGGAGCACGACACGTGCTGGTCTTTGATCAAGGGAGTTGACGCCAAGCTCTATATCGGGGTTTGCGGCGAAATGACCGGGGGAATGAGCGCTTACGTGGCGAGTTACGACCCGGTAA